>CAYNRM010000059.1:0-6222 GCA_964399555.1 uncultured Gammaproteobacteria bacterium
TCCTAAGGGGGAGGTTATTTGGGTTGAGGAGAGATTTTTGGATTAATCAACTCCTGGGAATCTTTTAGCAACCGGGCGGGCGGTTGGGGTTATGGCATCTAAAGCTGCCTGAAAGTCTTGTCCTCCGTTTAGTATTGCTGTGACAACAACGGGATGAACCCAGTTTCTGAGAAACCTGGAAACGACAGGCAGTTCGCTCATATTTTTTTCACTTTCAAAAAAGTACCCCACTTTTGCAGGCTTACCTGATACAGGCATGATTCTTTCTCTAACTGCCCTCGGTACAAGAGCATCGGTAGTTTTCAAGAAGGTCTCAGTATCCTGATTGGGAGTCCTAAGAATTCTTGCCAGATCAGGTTTTTCTAAATGGGCTTTTGCCAAAAATAGATCATAAACATTATTAGCAAATTCTTTTGTGGACCATGGCTCTATCACTGATGCCATGAGATCGGGGTAAAGAACACCGCTAATTCCATAGCCTAGAGCGATTACAAATAATGGTTTGTCATGATCAGGGATTTTTGTGAGTGCTGAGTTTAGATCCATTGCTACCGAATTAGGATCCTCCGGTTTTAAGAGTCTCCGGATTGGTTCTGCCCCCAGAGTGTTTGTGAAATAGGCACGCACTATATCTGAAGGACGAGCACCAGCACCCACTTCATTTTGTTTACGGTGGAAGCGAGTTTCTATTTCTGCGATTATTCTTGGTCTATCGTATATTGGTTCGTCCATTTGCGTGGCTCATAATAATAGTATTTTTATATTAATTCAAGATGGTTTACTTGACAGGTAGGGTAATATACATACTCTTGAGAAAAGATAGTACTGGTAAAAATGTGCTGACATAGTTTAAGTTTAATAATATGCAAAACCTAGTAATTGTTGAGTCACCTACAAAAGCGCGAACTTTGACTAAGTTTTTGGGGAAGAATTATCGGATTGAAGCCTCGATGGGGCATATTCGGGATTTGCCAAAGGCTGAAATTGGCGTGAATGAAGAGACTTTTGAGCCTAAATATATTATTCCGCGGGATAAAAAGAAAAAAGTTAATGAGCTTAAAAAGATGGCTGAGGAAGCGGATATTTTATATCTGGCCACTGACCCTGACCGGGAGGGGGAAGCTATTGCCTGGCATTTGCAGCAGCTTATGGCAGATAGCGGATCGCGTATAGCAAAGAACAAAAAAAAGATCTCTGGTGACCAGCCGGCAGCTATTACCCGTAAGCAGATAATAAAACGGGTGGAATTTCATGAGATTACGAAGGATGCTATTATGGCGGCTTTTGAGAATCCCAGAGAGATCAATTTGCAGTTAGTTGATGCGCAGCAGGCCCGTCGGGTTTTGGATAGATTGGTGGGTTATAAATTGTCGCCGCTTTTATGGAGGAAGATTAAAAGAGGATTGTCAGCGGGGAGAGTTCAATCGGTGGCTCTTCGGTTGATTGTGGAGCGGGAGCGGGAGATTGAGGCTTTTAAGGCTGATGAATATTGGAGTATTGATGTGACTTTGGATCCCAAAGCGAAAGGTTCTGATTCCAGGTTTGTTGCCGCATTGGTGTCCGTAAATGGAGAAAAAGCGGTTATTAATAATGAAGAATTGGCAAAATCTATTGTCGGGAAATTAGAAATTTCCGATTATAAGATCTCAGCGATAACTAAAAAGGAAGTTAAAAGGTCTCCGGCTCCCCCGTTTACAACTTCGACATTGCAGCAGGCTTCAGGAAATAAATTGGGGATGTCAGCCAAGAAGACGATGATGATTGCCCAGAATCTTTATGAGCAGGGATTTATCACTTATATGCGTACCGATTCGGTCACTTTGTCCGCGACGGCTTTGGAAATGGCGCGGGAGTATATTGGTAAGGCGCTTGGGGCTGAGTATTTGCCAGCTTCGGCAAGGTTTTATAAAGCAAAATCTAAGAATGCACAGGAAGCGCATGAGGCGATTCGGCCGACTGATTTGAAAGTTTCATCTGAGAAATTAGATGGAGATAATTTTACCCGGGATCATAAGAGACTTTATGATTTGATTTTTAAGAGGACTGTTGCTTCGCAGGTTAATGATGCACTTTTTGACCAAACAACTGTGGATGTTTTAGCTAGCCTTCAGTCTTCAGCTGTCAGCTCTCAGCCGGAGAGCTTTGGGTTAAGAGCCACGGGTTCGCAGCTTAAGTTTGCTGGTTGGCTTAAGGTTTACGGGATTGATAGAGAAGAGGAAGAAGAGGAAAAGTCTGATAAAGAAGAGGTGAAAAGTAAGGCTGAAAATCAAAAAATTCCCGCGTTGTCTGAAGGAGAAGATCTGGACCAAAAAGGCATTGCACCTTTGCAGCATTTTACTCAGCCTCCGCCTAGGTTTACCGAGGCTTCTTTGGTTAAGAAATTGGAAGAATTAGGGATTGGCAGGCCTTCAACTTATGCACCGATTTTATCGACAATTCAGGATAGATTTTATGTGGAGCGGAATGAAAGGAAATTTAATCCGACATCTTTAGGTCTCACTGTGAATGATTTTTTGATGAAGCATTTTCCAGATGTTTTTGATTACCAATTCACAGCGCAAATGGAGGAAGCTTTAGATGATATATCAAGGGGGGAGAAGGAATGGAAAACAACTGTTGGGACGTATTTTAAACCTTTGGCTGCAAAACTTGGGACAGTTGATGAGACTGCGGAGAAGGTACAGCTGGAGGTAGAGATGGTTGATAAGAATTGTCCTTTGTGCGGGAAGCAGCTTCTGGTTCGTACTGGAAAATTTGGTAAGTTTTTAGCCTGTTCAGGGTTTCCGGAATGTAAGCATACTGAGAGGATTGAGGAGATGATTGAGGCAAAGTGTCCGACTGATGGGGGAGATGTGGTTGTTAGGAAAACGAAAAAAGGGAAAACGTTTTTTGGGTGTAAGAATTGGCCAAAGTGCACTTATGCATCCTGGACAAAACCGAAAGGACCTGAGGTGACTCCTGACCAGCCCGCCAGCGTATAAAATATGCAATCGCGTGAGAAGGTAGAGGTAAAATTAGGGAATGTGGTCTTGAGCTATGATAGGGCCCGACCCGGAGCGATCGAAGTGACTCCAGCAGAACGCCCGGTACGTGAGTCAATTTTGGAAAGTGCTACCAAGTTAGCCAGAATGATGGCTTTCCGGCATTTTCACCCTGAACATGTTAAGGATATGACGGGGATAATGCTAGATGACCGAATTAGGCGTGAGTTGATTCATTTAAGAGAATCAGGAGAAATTGAAACGGCAGGGGAAATGGTGGGGTACTATCAAAAATTAAAAGCGCAGCCCAAAAAATAGCTAGAATATTCTTACTTGACTTAGCTAGATCTCAGCAGTATAAACAATCTATAGCATGAAAAATTTCACAGTAATTATAAACCCGCATCTCACTGTCCTCGTCACCGAGGCGGTCTTGATGTAGGGTTTTTGAAAAACCTGGATAACATCAAGATAACCGCCAAATAAAAAGGGCGGTTTTTTTTGTTTAAAAAATGGCAATTGAGGATTTAAAATTTATAACAAAGTACAATCCTTTGGGGTTAAATGAAGTAGGTATTACTACACCACCTATTGAGCAGACAACAGTGGGTACTGAGGTAATGCGATCGGCGGAAGAGATTGGTTTTGTGCCTAAGAGAAATATATTTGTGGAGCAGGATAGCAGTGGAGTTGTCACTTTATTATTAGGGTGGAACAGGGATATGGTAATTCTTTACAAAGACCCAACTCATCCAAGTAAGGTGATTGCTAAAAAAAGTGTTCCGGATCTGGTTGTGGGAGCGACGAGATCATTATTTGATGCCGAAGTGTTATTAGCTAGAGGGGAGGGTAGTGAGTTATTGAAGCAGAGAAAACTGAGATTAAGCGAGATGTTAGCGGATTTAGGAAGGCCAGATATTGTTGGTGCTATGAGGGGTGTGGGAAAGTTACCAGGAGTTGTTAATAGGTTGGTACCTAATTAAGAATTTTAAAACAATAGAGAAAGGAGGTATGAAATATGGGAAAAATTGAAGGTAGCCGTTACGATACTTCATTGCAAATGTTTGTTGATACTGTGAAAGAGCCAAAATTAGGAAGGTTGGTCTTTACTCGTTGGATGGTTGAGAACGACAAACTGGGGCGAGAAAGACCAGTAGCCGGGCCAGTAGGAGGGGATTTTGCGTTATTAGCAGGACTCGACAATTCAGAAAATGAGATAAGAAAAGGAAAAGCGAACAATAGTTTAGTTGATATCCGACGAAATAAGCAGGTAGCGAGTGATATTGATGAGGTGTTTGAAAAATTGGGTGAGGATCCTCAGTCGAAGGTTTTAAGGAGTATTCAGAAAGTAGTATTCAGGCCGATTATTTAGAATAGATGTCAAAACTGAGACAAGGTCTGGAAGTAGTAAAGAAAAGTTTATGGAGTGGTTGAAGGAGAATGGAAGGCTTTAATGCCTTGATGCCAAAAACCCGTCACTTATTGAAAAAACAGGTGGGTTTTGGTATTATTATGAGGGCCTCGGAAAACCGAAGTTCGTTAAGTTTCGTATTCTTAAATCCCCCGTAGTATTTTTCATTATTGACAGCAGAGTAGTAAAAGACTAAATTTTTGCTGAGCAGTTAGAAGTTTGGGGAAATCTGCATAAAGTTGCAGAATTTGCTTTTTTAACTTGCTCTGTTGTTAATAAGAAAGGTAAGTTAAAAATGAAATACATATTTGTAAGTGGTGGAGTTATTTCTGGTATTGGTAAAGGCATTGCAACTGCCTCTATTGCTCTTCTTTTAAAATCTGCGGGTTTCAAAGTTTCTCCAATAAAGATGGATCCTTATCTTAATGTTGATGCGGGAACAATGAATCCGATTGAGCATGGTGAATGTTTTGTTTTGGATGATGGAACCGAGACTGATCAGGATTTAGGACATTATGAGAGGTATCTAAATGAGTCTTTAAATAAGAACAATATTGCCACTCAGGGCTCTATTTATTTGTCGGTAATCCAAAAGGAAAGAAATTTAGAATATGACGGAGCGTCTGTAGATGTAGTTAATTATATTACTGAAGAAATTTTAAGTCGGGTCAGGCAGGCTGGTAGGAGTAAAAATGCGGACATTGTACTTGTTGAGATTGGTGGAACTGCGGGAGAGTATCAGAATGTGTTGTTTTTAGAGGCTAATCGTCAACTGAAACTTAAAAAACATGATGATGTGTTGCATGTTCATGTTACTTATTTACCTATCCCAGGCTCTTTGGGTGAAATGAAATCGAAGCCGGCGCAGATGTCGGTTCGGGATTTGAATGCTGTTGGGATTCAGCCAGATATAATTTTGGCTCGTGCTGAGAGGCCTTTGGATCAATCAAGGATTAAGAAGCTGGCAGTTTCTACCGGGCTTGAGCCTGAGTATATTATTTCGGCGCCTGATGTTAAAAATGTTTATTCGGTGCCTCTTAAATTTGAGGAGCAGGGTTTGACTGAGAAGATTTTGGGGAAATTAGGTTTGAAAAGAAAGCAGACTGATTTGAAAGAGTGGGGGGCTTTTGTGGAATCTTCTGAAAAAGAAGGTAAAACTGTAAAAATTGGAATTGTTGGTAAATATTTTACCTCCGGGGATTTTTCATTAATGGATTCTTATATTTCTGTCATTGAGGCTATAAAGCATGCTTCATTTAAGCTTGGGGTGAGGCCGGAAGTTACCTGGCTTGATGCCTCGAAGCTGGAGATTAATCCGGAACAGCTTTCTAAATTTGATGGGGTTATTGTGCCTGGAGGATTTGGGGCAAGGGATGTTGAAGGCAAAATTAAGGCCGTGCAGTACGTTCGCGAAAATAATATTCCCTATTTAGGATTGTGTTACGGAATGCAGTTGGCGGTGGTGGAATTTGCCCGAAATGTTTTAGGACTTGGGGGAGCGCATTCAACAGAAGTTGATCAAGAGACAGATCATCCGGTTATTCATGTTATGCCGGAGCAGATTAAGACTTTGTTAAAAAGAGAGTATGGGGGAACAATGAGGTTAGGAGCTTGGGAGGCTGATTTGAAAGCCGGGAGTAAGATTAGAGCTCTTTATGGTAGAGAGAAGACTTCTGAGAGACACAGACATCGTTATGAGGTTAATAATGAGTATCGGGATCGCCTTGAGAAAGCCGGGTTTAAGGTGGTGGGGCAGAGTCCGGATAATAAATTGGTTGAGATTATGGAACTTGAGGGGCATCCGTTTTTTGTAGGGAGTCAGTTTCATCC
>CAYNRM010000059.1:6322-8290 GCA_964399555.1 uncultured Gammaproteobacteria bacterium
ATTGAAGGGCAGGGGTTTACGGGGAAGACTACGCAGGCTAATTTGTTGGTGGAGAGATTGAAGGAGGTTGGGATTGAGGCTATTTCGGTTCGGCATCCGGGAGGGACTGTTGTTGCTGAAAAATACCGTCATGAGCTTTTGCAGAAGAGGAATCAGGGGATTTTAACCCCGGATGAGGAATTGGAGATTATTTTTAAGGCACTTCATAGTTTAGTTGAGGATTTGATTATTCCGGCGCTTCGGGATGGGACCTGGGTGGTTTTGACGAGGTTTATTCCTTCAGCGATTGTTTATCAGGGGTATCAGGAAGGGTTAGGCAAAGGCATGATTAAGGAACAGGGGGCGAGGGCTTCGGTGCATTTGAAGCCGGATTTGTCTATTTTGATTGATTTACCCGAAGAGAAGATTATGAGAAGGCAGATGGAGGCTAGTGATAGTGAGATTCATGCTTATAATGATCCTGACCTTGGAGTTTTGAAAACTAGGCGTGAGGGGTTTTTGGAGGTTTTTAAAAATATTGAGGATTCGGTGGTAGTTGATAGTTCAAAATCTAAAGATGAGGTGGGAGAGGAAATTTGGCAAAAAGTTTCAACTACATTTAATCTGACTACTTGATTAATTGCGACTTTTTATATAAGTTAGTCTCTGTTTGAGATTGCTTCCTCACTTCGTGATGTCGCAATGACGAAAGTTTTTATGGCTAAGAAGAATACTGAATTTGTGAAAGATATTATTGGGACGCTGCCAGATTGGTCTATTAAGCAGCATATTGAGGAGGGGGTTATTAAGGTTGATCCGATGCCGGAAAATTGGGAAAGCATGGTTGATGAAGTAACTATGGATTTTCATTTGGGGAAGCATCTTAAAGTTTTTAAAAAGCAGGGTTGGGAGACTATCGATACTATGCATACTTCGAAAGAAGAGATGGAGTCGATGATGGAGTACATAGAGCTTAAGCCTGGGCAACCTTTTATTTTGACTGATGATAAGTTTGTTATTGCGACTACTAGAGAGCGTTTAACTTTACCTGACAATATAATTGGGCATTTGCACGGGAAGTCTTCTTTGGCGCGGATTGGGGTTGTGGTTCATTCAACTGCGGCTCGGTTTGATCCGGGATGGGATGGGTGCCCCGTCCTTGAATTCGGTACTTTTCTGAAGGGTAAGCAGATTATTATTTATGAAGGAAGCGCGATTTGTGCGTTTTCTTTTGAGAAATTGCAGGAGCCGGTAGCCAGGTCTTATGACAATAATCCTAATAATAGGTATGGGGGATCGGATAGGCCGGAGGTTTCGAATATTCGGGGTAAGAAGAAGATCGCGTAAATCCACCTCACCCTAGCCCTCTCCTCAAAGGAGAGGGGAAAATACTGAATAAACTTCCTTCTCCTGAGGGAGAAGGTTAGGATGAGGGGTATATAACTTATGTCAGTTTTAGGAATTCATAAAGTTTTAGAACTAATAAAAAAAGAAAAACTCATCGAGAATTTAGGTACTCGGGATTTGTCGAATCCGGAAGGTGTTGGGATGGATCTTAGAATGGGGGAGGCGCATAAGATTATTGAAGGCGGAGCTTTTATTGAGGCTGATGGAACTGCAGGCTTGGGGAGGCGTAAAGGGGTTAAGACGGAGATGATTGGGAAGTTTCATGAGGATTCGGAGACTCAGGAGGAGATTGAGATTAAGCCTGGGGAATATTTATTAATTTCTACTGTTGAGCAGGTTAATACGCCGAAGAATCTGATGCCAATGGTTTATTGCCGGTCTTCTTTGTTTAGAGCTGGTTTATTGTTGCTTGTTACCAAAATTGATCCTGGGTATAGAGGGACTTTGACGATGGGGCTTAGGAATTTGTCGGAGTTTTCGGTTAAGTTACAGATGGGGGCTAGAGTTTGTAATATTGTTTTTTATCAAATTGAAGGAGAAGGGGTTGAGTATAGGGGGCAGCATCAGGGAGGGAGGATTAGT
>CAYNRM010000060.1:0-8049 GCA_964399555.1 uncultured Gammaproteobacteria bacterium
ACCTACCCTATGAGAAAGTCGTTCAGATTGGCAACTTCCTTTTGTCGTATTTTGAGACGTTACTGTCAATTGAAAACGACGGGAACAATAAGAATAAGTACTAATATGGCAAACCGAAGAATGATTCAGAAATCTTTATCAGTATCAAAAGACTTTAATTCTGTGAGTGAGTTCGCTCAACTTCTTTACTTAATGATTACGCCACACCTTGACGACTTCGGGAAGGTAGACGGCGACCCAGACGTCATAAAAGCCCTCGTATTGCCAATGAACAAAAGACCAGTAGAAGACTTTTACTCGGCAATTTGTGAGTTAGAGAAAATAAAAAGAATCGAGTTTTATGAAATTAACGGACAAAAAATAGTAAGACAACCAAGCTTTGAAGAAGACCAGACTGGTTTAAATAAACGAACCACAAGCAAATATCCCGACCCACCCAGTTATAACTCTAATAATTTCCAAGAAGTTCCGAGAACTTCCTACCCAACCGAACCGAAGCGAACCTTACCTAACTTAACAAATGCGAATAGAACCGAAACTGTCGCAGATAAATCTATAAAGTCTATTAGGGCAATTTTAAAAGATAAAGAGTTATCAATTCCGACTGATACAGATATTAGAGATAGACACCAATTGGCCGCCGTAGAAGCATGGAAAAAGTTAGAGCCAGAAAACAAGCTTGCTTTACAGACTACATATCTTAATGCCGTTCGCAGAGGCATAAAAGCACATACAATTTATCAATTTGTTAGCGAAATTAAACAAGACCGTATGATTAAAAATCCAGGTCAAGTTTTTAACAAAAAGGTCGACGATTATTGTAAACTACACGAAGACGATAAGTCCTAAACAAATATGAAAACTGTTACTATTGAACGCGTATCGAGCAAAGAGCAAGACGAAACAGGATATTCTTTACCAGCACAACAAAAACTTTTAGCTGGGTATGCTGTAAGTAAAGGACTCACTATTGCTAAGCCATTCACCATTACCGAGTCAGCTAGTGGGGAAAAACAAAGAGAAATCTTTAATTCGGTGTTCGACTATGTCAAAAAGCACAACATTAAAATAATTGTTGTAGAGAAGGCGGATAGATTCACACGTAATTTTAAAGACACTGTCGATTTATGGACATGGTTAAATGAGGACGAAGAGCGACAACTCCACTCTGTTAAAGATTCTTTAATCTTACATAAGAATTCCCGTTCCCAGGAAAAACTTAACTGGGATATAAGAATAGTCTTCGCTAAAAACTACGTAGACAACTTATCGGAAGAAGTTAAAAAAGGCCAAAAAGAAAAGCTGGCGCAAGGCTGGCTTCCAACTCGTCCCCCAATAGGTTACATAACTGTCGGCGAAAAAGGTCATAAAATACACATCGTTGACGAAAAAATTAAACCATTAGTTCAGAAAATGTTTAAACTCTACGCTACTGGTGAATACTCATTGGTAAAGTTGACAAAGATAATGGACGACGCTGGCCTACGTAACGCCCAGGGTAACAAGATAGTCAAAAGCCGAATCCACCAGTATTTAACAGACCCATTCTATATTGGAACGAATCGCTGGAATGGTAAGCTTCACCCAGGCAAACAAGAACATCTTATAGAAGACGAACTTTTCGAAAAGGTACAAACCGTACTAAAAAGTAAAACTACACCAAAATATCGAACTCACTTTCACCTATTCAAGGCACTTATGAAGTGCAAAGAATGTGGTGGGTCTATAACCTGGGAAATTCATAAAAGTATTGTCTACGGACACTGTAATCATTACAAAGACTGTACGCAGAAGACCTGGTCTGTAGAAAAGGAAGTCGAAGACCAAATACTCGAACATATTGGTAAATTAAAAGTGAAAGACCCACGACTAGCCGAATGGATAAGAAAAGCTTTAAAAGAAAGCCACCAAGACGAAATTGAATATCATTCTTCTTCTGTGGGAGAATTGACTAAGAGACACAGTACATTTAAGAATCGTATAGACGCTATTTACGAAGATAAATTAGACGGGAAAATTACACAGGCTAACTACGACAGACTATTTGAAAAATATGACAAGGAACTAAAACAATTAGATAAAAAACTAGGTAGTCTAGGTGAGTCGACAACGAAGTATTTCAGACTAAGCAGTGATTTTTATGATATTTCCCAAAGAGGTAATGCTATATACAAAAAAGCCAAAACAATAGAAAAGAAACGAAGCTTAATAAAACTTGTTTTCAGAAACCTTACCTTAAACGAAGGGAAATTAAGCTTTGAGTTTACAGAGGAATATCAGTTACTTTATGAAGCAGTACAAAAGACTAATAGTTCGAAACAACTTAAAATGTTAGCAAAAGCGTTTGAAACTTTCGAACAGCGAGAAAAGATTGATAAGACGGGCGAAAATGACTCTTTTGTTAAAGCCCGTCCTATTTTGCTCCCCCGCCTAGATTCGAACTAGGAACCTTTTCGTTAACAGCGAACTGCTCTACCATTGAGCTACAGGGGAATATTAAATTGTTAATTACTTCTGAGATCTTGAGATTATTAGCCACAAAATATTCAGTCGTATGCGGAATTTTAGCATCTATACCTAGTAAAATCTAGCTTCTTCGTGTTAGCGCAAGACTCATCCTTGACTACTAACCAAAATTTGTACTAATGTAAGAAAAGACTTTTTTCGGGCAACTTCTTAACACTAAACCCAAGAATTGGAGTATTGTCTTAATTTATGGAGAAAAAACCCTTAGAATTATCGCGCTTTGAATATGACGGCAGTTATAACGAATCAAAAATCGGCCAAAAAGCCGAACAAAATTCCCAGAATTCCTACTCCAACAAAAATAACCCTAAAGGTTCAATCTCCTTCACCAAAAAAGCAGGCAAAAAAACTCCCCCTTTTAACTGGATCCGTATTCGCAGTTTCTTTATCAGACACAAAGGCTTTAAACGCTCAATGGAATTCAGCTGCCACCCAGGCGGCGTTCATTTACTAAGAATGGCTATGCTCTATTCAGAAGGCGGCTGCAAAATGTGCAAAGTCTACGTCGAAAGAAATCTCTTCTAAATACTACAGGCTTGGTTATTGTCTCCAGTTTTGCTAAAATCACCCTTCGTCCCTTTTTATGGAAAGATCTACTAGACTAAGTACAAACAGAAGAACCTTTATAGCAGGCGTTCTTGCAGTAGGAGCAAGAACCTTAATGCCACCATCAGGTATCCGCGCGCAAGGCCCTTCAGAACAACCATCCCTACCTATTCCTGCATTCGCCCCTAAACCACCAACCACCTCTGAAGAACTCTTATTAGATGATTGCAAAGTAATGAAACCTGTTAGCTTCTACAATCTGACCGGACAAACTATGGCTAATGGACAGACCATGGATCCTGATCGGTATACCGCAGCTATACCAATGGATCCTTACCTGGAAGAAGGTGAAAAGATTGGAGACCATATCAGGCTTACTGATCCTGAAACTAAAAAAGTTGTGCTTGTCGAAATTACTGATCGGGGCTTAATGCGAGCACCTCCGTACAAGGATAAGTATGTCGATGTTTCTGAGGGGGTTGCCAGAGATATGGGATGGACAACAGAAGGAGTCAAGTCACTCTGCTACAAGGTTATAAAGAGAGCTTACTCTAGGTAATCGCGCAGCTTCTTCGCCCTTGTTGGGTGTTTCAATTTTCTAACAGCTTTGGCCTCAATTTGTCTAATTCGCTCACGAGTTACCCCGAACTCCCTACCAACCTCTTCCAACGTCCTCTGCTTACCATCCTCTAAACCAAACCTTAGTTGCAAAACTCTTTTCTCTCTCGGAGATAATGTATCCAAAACCTCATCCAAATGATCCTTAAGTAATTCGCGTGTCGCCTGCTCATCAGGTTTAAGTCCAGGGGCTTCAATAAAGTCACCCAATTGCGAATCATCCTCATCCCCTACCGGTGTCGCCAAAGAAGTAGGCTCCTGTGAAACTTTAACAATCTCCCGCGCCTTTGAAGGCTCAATTCCCAAAGCTTCAGCCACCTCTTCAGGTGCCGGCTCACGTCCCAACTCCTGCATCATTCTTCTCTGGGTTCTATTGAATCTATTAATAGTCTCAACCATATGTACTGGAATACGAATTGTTCGTGCTTGGTCTGCTATCGCCCGGGTTATCGCCTGACGAATCCACCAGGTCGCATATGTCGAAAACTTATACCCACGTCTCCAATCGTACTTCTCAACCGCCCTCATCAGTCCAATATTCCCTTCTTCAATCAAATCCAACAGACTCATACCTCGTCCAACATATTTCTTAGCAATTGACACAACCAATCTCAAATTGGCTGAAATTAATTTATGCTTAGCAGACATTTTACCTTCCTCAACTTGCTTAGCTAGTTCAATCTCCTGAGGCGCGGTTAAAAGAGCTACTTTTCCTATATCTCTTAAGTATTGACGAACCGGATCAGTCACCGCTCCCTCATCCAAAGCTGCCAGAACTTCCAATTCTCTCTCCAAGTCAGAAGTTGCCTTCACTTCATCAGGTTCCTCAGCAGTTGTCTCACAAACATCACTCCCCAACTCAATTAATTTAAGATAAAAATTATCAAGCTCCTCTAATACCTCCTCCGGCTTAGGAAAAACCTGCAGAATTTCTTCCTGCGTCACAAATCCCCGGTCTTTTCCAAGTTTAATTAACTTTTTATCATCAAGAACTACTGGTTTAGATTGTCTTTTGGCCATAATAACTTCCTTCGGAAGTAAATCTCCAAGTGTCCAATACACAAGTTATCCAAAACGAATTTGGCACTTGTTATTTGTTTCTTGGTACTTATATTTTGGGGATAAGAAAGAGAGCATTGGCAATAGCTGTCGTCCCCAAGTTCGCGCAGCTTTGTCAGCTTCATTTGAAGCGTAATCTAAGTATTCTACCCTATAGCCAAGGCAAGAACAAGAGCTAATTTATCATTATTTAACAATTTAGCAATTTAGCAATTTGTACTTAAAAATCCTACAAATTTTTTAGTTTCACAGACAAGTCCCTGAATCTCTTATTAAGTGTGCCCAAACTATCTTCCTTCCCAAACTCCTGAGCATTCTTAATCTGCAGGCTCAATTTCTCAAGAGAAGCCTTAATTAACATTTTTTTTAATGCCGAAATAACTAAATCCAACTCCTTTTGCCAAGTGAATTTATCCCGCAACTTATCATCAATTTCCAGTAAATACAGCCTGTCAGTCAATTCCACAAATTCAGCAGGCAAGGTCTTAATAAATTCCCCTATCTTAAACTCCTCTGATTTAAAAGAAATCGAATCCAAGAATAAAACGAGTAACACATATACCTGCTTTAACTCTTCCTGAGTAAATAGTGTTTCCGGAAAATTAGGTATAAAAGTCACATCTGCCGGTTGATGCAAAAGTAACGCAATCAAATACTGCTCCAACATATCCCGTCTGTCATAAACTATTTTTATAACCGGCCTCTTGTCCTCTTCTGGTGCCTTACTTTGAGAATTGGCAAAAGCCAATTTTTTGTAGCTTTGAGGTCCGACAGTTTTCTCATATTTCAAAAGCTCTTCCCTCACAAAATCATCCTTAACCGTCAAAAAAGCCGATAACTTCTCAATATAATGCTCCCGTGTTATAGGGTCAGAAATTTTAGTCCAAATCGGCAACAGTTCACTTAAAATCTCCCGCTTCCCCGCAGCCTGCTTCGGACTAAACCTCACCCCAACCGACTTCAGGTAATAATCATAAATTGGAATCGCCTCCTCGGCCGCTTTCTCCCATAACTTAGGATCAGATTTAATAAGCTCCGCCGGATCCTTAACCCCCTCAAAATCAATAACCTTAATATTAAGTCCCGCCTTATCAGCAATCTCAATCCCTCGCCGTGCCGCCACATCCCCCGCCAAATCGGTATCAAAACAAAGTAAAATCGTTGAAGCATATTTCTTTAGTTCCTCAACCTGCGCCTCAGTCAAAGCCGTTCCTTTAGACGCAATAATATTCTTAACTCCAGCCTGATAAGACATCAAAAAATCCATCTCCCCCTCAACAATAATCACCTCATTCTTTTCCTTAATCGTGCCCTTTGTTAAATTAAGCCCAAGCAAAAACCGCCCCTTATCAAATAACTTCGTTTGCGGACTATTAATATATTTAGGCAACTCATCCCCCAAAACCCTGCCTGAAAAACCTAGAACCCGGCTTCTAACGTCTCTCAGTGGAAACATAATCCTCCCCCGAAACCTGTCATAACCCCCTTGACTCGATTCCACTATTAATCCCGACTCAGTTAATTCCTGCTGTGTAAATCCTCTTTTCCTTAAAAACCTGACTAAAGTCTCCCAATTCTGTGGCGCATATCCAATGCTAAATTCTTTAATCGTCTCCGGCGTCAACCCGCGTTTTAATAAGTACTCAAGCGCCTTCTTCCCAACTTTATTCTCAGTTAATAAATAATTATAAAACTGCGCCGCTTTCAGGTTAATCTCATAAAGCCTGTCAACAGTATTATCCTTGGCCTTACCCATTTTCTTCAAAACCACTCCCGCTCTTTGAGCCAAAATCTCCAGAGAATCCTTAAACTCCAAACTCTCCTTCTCCATCACAAATTTAAAAATATCCCCGCCCTTCTGACACCCAAAACAATGCCAGATCTGTCTCTCCGGAGACACCATAAACGAAGGTGATTTTTCCTGATGAAACGGACAATTTGCTTTAAAATTAATACCCGCCTTTTTTAAAGGCAAATATTCCGAAACCAGGTCAACAATATTAATTTTAGCTTTGATTAAGTCTAGGTCATCCATAGATTCAGGGGATAGCGTATAGCGTATAGCGCGTAGTTAAACCAAAAAAGTTTGTGAATAACTAAACCCTCCACCCTTTACCTAAACGCTCGATTGTGGCCAAATAGTACCCCAAATTAGCCGGGGAGGCAAATTCTAAGGTTTAGATCCTAAAGATTCTCTTAAGAGATTCTTTAGGATCGCAGCGCAGCGAGAACCGCAATAATCTCTTAAGAGATTCTTACTATTATTTTACTCAGCGTTAAGAAAAGTTCGCTAGAATAAGTTTTAAAGGAGGTACAGATATGCCATACATACTAGGCTGGTTACTGGGTGTTCCACTCACAGTACTCGCCCTAATCTGGTTAGTAACCCAGATATTCTAAATATTGGTTACCTACCTATATAACAAAAAATAACCGCGGGTATAAAGCCCGCGGTTTTCTTTCTCAAATATTAATTCTTGACCTTCGGGTTTATTTAGGGTAAATTTATTAAATGCAATAGACTCAGTTGCAGTATCCAAATAAAAGCCACCGCAAAACTATAGTAATCCCACCAGAAAATACTCTGTTGGCTGAACTAATAGGGATATTATTCGGAGATGGAGGAATTGGTAATAATTGGCAAATCGTTATCTCTCTAAATTCCGTTGCAGACTTGAAATACTCATCTTATGTCTCTGATCTATTTGACAAGTTATTTCATATAAAACCTGGCATTCGAAAAAGACCCAACCAAAATACTCTTGTTCTCGTTTATTCAAGTATGAATCTGCTCGACTTCCTGTTCTCTAAGGGAATTGTTAGGGGAAATAAAATCCGTCAGGAATTTGATATTCCCCGGTGGATAAAAACTAATCCTATGTATAAGATAGCCTTTGTGCGAGGACTCGTAGACACTGATGGCTGTCTTTATATTCACCAGCATAAAGTTAATGGTAAGTTGTATAAAAATTTAGGCTTATGTTATACCAGTTACTCACCCCCGCTCTTAACTTCAGTTGCTACAATTTTTAATGAATTTGGTATAAAATCACACGTAACAAACCGAGGGAGAAGCATCTATTTATATAGCTACAGGTCAGTGTTAAAATACCTGGATACTTTTGGTTCCTCAAACTCCAGGATTTTAAAAAAGTATGACCAGTGGAGAGGTCGCTTAGTGGTCTAGAGCGCGGGCCTGGAAAGCTCGTGTATCGCAAGGTACCGAGGGTTCGAATCCCTCCCTCTCCGCATAAGGTCTTCGGTTGCTCCAAGACCCGTCTACTATGCTCGATTAGCTTG
>CAYNRM010000061.1:0-1144 GCA_964399555.1 uncultured Gammaproteobacteria bacterium
GCGATTGGGGTGGTACTAATTTACTTTTGGTTGCAACTGGTTGATGTTGAGGAGATTTTGCATGCTTTGGAAAGTTTTAATCCTTTGATTTTGATTCCGACGATTTTACTGATGGCAGCGGCGACTATTTCGAAGGCAATTAGGTTTAAGATCTTGCTGTCTAAGGTTGTTAAAATTCCGAGTTTTAAAATAATTAGTCTGACTTTTTTAAGTCAATTGCTGTCTTTTACGATTCCAATCAGGCTAGGTGAGTTAACAAAGGGGGTTTATTTATCGACTGAGTATGGGTTGCATTTTGGGAAGGCGGTTGTTTGGGTGTTTGTTGATCGGTTCTTAGATTTTTGGGCAGTTTTAGGTCTGTCATTGATCCTTTTGTTGGTAGTACCGACTAATTTACCTCAGGAGGTGACGCTGACCTTATTTGCTGCGGTTTTTGTAGCTTCAGTAATGGTTGTCTTGATTGTGTTAAAACCGGAGTTTTTTAAAAAGATAGCCGAGATGCTTTCCGGTTTGTTGGTCTTTAAAGTTTTGAAAGAAAAATTCTTAGCTTTCAGTAATTTTATTATTGAGTGTTTTTCTTTACTTAGAGGATCACCCAGGCGTAATTTAACAGTTTTTTTGTTAACAATTTTGGGGACTTTAATGGAGGGATTATCCTGGTTTGTGGTTTTGACAGCATTTATACCAGGGCTATCTGTATTTAAAGCATGGTTGGGATCAATGTTAAATTCGCTATCTTTTATTATTCCGGCGGCGCCCGGGTATGTTGGGTCGGCCGAGGCGGCGGGTTTGGCGGTATTTAGCTACGGACTCGGACTTGATAAGACTTTTGTTTCTGCTGCGACTATTGTGATTCATGGTTTGAGTTTGGTGTTTATTTTAGGGACGGGGATATATGGACTTTATATGCTGAAATTTAATTTAGGATTGGTTTGGAAGAAGGTTTTGAGGAGAGAATAGATTTGATTTTTTAGTGTCTATGGTCCTATAATAAGCTAAATGAGCCTGAGAATTGAAAGTCAGCGGAGTGCTGATTATGTCTTGCCACTATCATATAAACCAGAGGCAAGAATAATACCCATTATCGCCAGGGCGCCTCAGTCATGGATTCACGATAGCCTTCCTCAGATTATAGCGCGGATTC
>CAYNRM010000061.1:1154-3502 GCA_964399555.1 uncultured Gammaproteobacteria bacterium
CCTATAGATACTAGTAATAGAAAAGCGCCTGATCATCACGACTTAGCCGTTGAAGCAGAAAAGATTGCGGAGGCTAGGTGGAAAGAGAAAAGCGGTTTTGATGCGGATAAATCTAGTTTTGCTCTTGTTATCCCAATTCATAACGAAGGGCGTTCTTTGGAGGGATTTCTGGAATCGCTGAAGGCTGTGAATATTCCTGGATCTGTAAATGCTGAGATAATTTTGGCAACAAATGCTTGCGTGGATCAGAGTGAGGAGATAGTAAAGAAGTTCCTGAAGGGGATCCGTGATGTAGTTGAGGTTGAAGTGTTGCCTAAAATTGAAGGTGATCCTCAGCTTGATCCGTTTGCTTTATCTGTTAAGGAGGGTAATGTTAAGTTCAGCTACATTAGTACTGAAAAGCCTGGGAAGGCTAGCATGCTAACTACAGCAAATGAAATTCTGTTAAAAGGTAAGTTCTTTGATCAGGTGGGTCCTAAAGTGCTAATGGTGTCTGATTCAGATGCATATATGGAGCCTGATGCCCTGGCGATTCTTTATGGAGATGCCAAGAGGCATTTTGAGGATCCGGAAAAAAATGGTGTGCTTGTTTGGGGAAATTATAAATTATCCAAGAGGCCCAATGATGGTCTGGATATAAGAAAAGTATTGGGGCCGATACTTGGCTTTCGTCAGGGAATTATTCAGAAACATCCCAATAAATTTTCGGCGACAGGTTGTTTATTTGCATTAGATGCTGATTGGGTTGAGGAAGTCGGTGGTGTACCCAAAGTAGCAATAGAGGATTTGGCCTTATCTTATGTAGCAGCAGTGAATGGAAGAGAAATACATGATTCAGAACAGGCTTTCACTCATGTATATGGACCCAATAATGTGAAAGAATTCCTCTCGGCAAATATTAGATATGCCAGGGGAGCTCTACAAATACGAGAAATGGGTGAGTCTTATGCTAAATTGATGGATAGGCGAGATCCTGGGTATTCTGGTACATTTTATGAGAGAGTGTATAGGCGTGGGTTGGCGGTATTGCAGGGAAGGAGATCGCCCCTGAGGGAAGTTTATGAAATTACCCTTAAGGAATACTTTTTGAGGAAGGCACAACAGGAATTGAATGATGTAAGTAATAATAGCGAGACTTGGGAAGCGATTAAATCTACTAAATAGTTGCTAGGTCTACTTTGATGCCCATGCCCATTGATGGAGAGAGGACGGCTTTTTTGACTTTGGTTTTGCCGATGGCGTTGAAGAGGATTTTGACGTTGGCGGCCATTTCTTCTGAGGATTGAGAGACTTTACCGATTGTTAGGTGGACAACCTGTCCGCCTTTTTCTGTTTTATATTCTACTTTTCCTGATTGAATTTCAGTTACAGCTTTTTTAAGGTTTTCGGTGATAGTGGCGTTTTTAGGACTTGGCATTAATCCTCTTGGACCTAGGATTTTAGCGGCGCGGGCTAATTTTGGCATCCATTCTGCTGTGGTGACAATAACGTCGAAGCTGGAAGTGATTCCGCGGATTATTTCATTTAATTTAGCATCATCTCCAACCATATCGGCTCCGGAATCTTCGGCGCCTTTTCCAAAAGCTAAGATCCTTAATTTTTTACCGGAAGCGAAAGGCAGGGAAACTAAACCTCTGATGTTTTTAGCGTTGGTTCCTAAGTGGATTTCTAAAGAGCCGTCGAATTTGGTGTAGGAGGATTCTTTGGCTGTGTCGATAGCTTCAGTTAAATTATACTTTTTGCTTTTTTCGACTTTTTCCGCGGCTGTTTTGTATTTGGCGCTGCGATATTTAGAGACGCCTTTTTTCTTTGAAGCTTTGCTGGCTTTGAGTTTTTTTGCGGCTTTTTTATCTTCTGATTCAGTGTTGTTTGTTTCTACAGAGGCCTCGGCTTCACCAGGCATGACAGCTTTTTCTTCCACAGAAACTTTAGGCTCTTTTTTTGCCTTTGGTTCTTCTGCTATTGAGTCATCGATGACTGCCATTTTAGTTTTGCCCATGAGTGGAGATTCTATCAGAATGTGAAGCAAAACTCAATTGTTGAGATTGGCGGTGATTAGGTGCCGTAGTTAGATAAAAGCAGATTGTAATCGAAAATATTAATTGTGCCGTTTCCATCGAAATCTGCCTGAAGATTTGTACCGGTTCGGCCGTAGTTGGATAGCAGGAGATTGTAATCGAATATGTCGACTGTGCCGTTTCCGTCGGCGTCGCCTGGTTTTTTAGCAGAGGCACGGGGGCTTTGGCTTGGGCTTACGACTGGTGAAGGGGACGGGGATGCAGTGCAGTTGATGGTTTTAATGTTATAGGGGTCGCTGCTTATTTCTGAGCCGGTGCTGCTATTTGCTT
>CAYNRM010000061.1:3512-4849 GCA_964399555.1 uncultured Gammaproteobacteria bacterium
TGCCGTTTCCGTCGGCGTCGCCTGGTTTTCTTGGGGAAGCGCTTGGGTTTTGGGAGGGGCTTGAGGTTGGTAAACTTGTTGGAAGTTGCGGCGGGGGAAATGATTTAATATCTTGGTAGCTTGGCTCAAGTCCGGCTGCATTAATAATATTTTGTGGAGCTTGGGAAACTGAGGTAATTATAGTGTTATTCCTCTCAATAATATCACCATTTGGACAGGGTTTACCGTCGTAAAGGCTTGAAATTATGGCTATAGAGTCAGCCGCTGGCCTTTCCCAATAGTTTCCTTCAATCAAATCATTGCAGCCTTTGGCTAGTAGGGTTACTCCCCATGTTCCGTAGGGAGATTTAGCCGCAATCTCTTTGTTATCGTAAAGAATATTTTTAGAAACATAAAAGCCCTCGGCACCGGTATCAAGATAAAGAGGGGCAACGAGATCGTGCTGATCATGCATGACATTCTCAAGAATCTTAGAGTTTGGTTGCGTTCCCTTAGCATAAATAGCGCCGCCGTCAAACATGTTTTTAGCTTTCATCAGATCATAAACCTGATTTTTAGCGATGGTGTTATCACGACTGTAAGATGGTATAGCTTCCTGGGCTAAACTGATTCCTGAGTATGGCATATTATAGATGGTGTTGTTTGAAATATTGGTATTATTTGAAAAACCAACATATATGGCGCTGGCATCATGGTATTCAACGCCGATATCATGAATGTAATTATTAGAAATCTGGTTACCTGAGGTGATATCTGATTCGGATGGGTTATTCCCAGCGATGTTGTAATTATTGTCACCTAGGAAAATTGCGTGGGCAGAAATATCACTGAAAACATTGCCAATAGTAAAATTGTTTTTGCTACCTCTCTCAAAATTTACTGCAGCTGCACCAAGATGATAAAACCCGTTCCGGACCAACCAGATACCCTTTGCATGAGAAAAATTAATATTTCCTGGAAGCGGGACGTTACCGAGCAGATAATTAGCTTCTTTTAAAATTCCAACGCCCTGCAATCCAATATAGCCTTTGGTAGATGGTTCAAGCCAAGTTGCATAGGCAAAGTCCAAGTTTTCAAAGACAATATTTTGGACGGGACTGGTGCTTGTTCCTTTAGCATCAATTAATTTTTCTAATACAGGTACTACAAATGTTGTGCTTCCTATCTGCTCACCTGGTTTTGGTAAGTAATAAATATATCCATCAGTCCTATTCCAGAACCATTCTCCAGGGACGTCTAAAAATTCATAGGCATTTTCCAACCAAATTGGTTGTGGGAGTTGCGCATGTAATTTAAAGGCGTAAGTACTATTCCAACACGGTTTTTTCATAAGGAGA
>CAYNRM010000061.1:4859-7999 GCA_964399555.1 uncultured Gammaproteobacteria bacterium
TTTTCGATACTGCAGCGGTATTGCAAAAAAGAGTTATTGATGACAACCTCAATGGCACCTGGATTCTGAAGTTTTGAAATCCGGTCATCAGAATAAACTAATCCATCGGCAGTAGTTTGGAATTGGCCTAACCCACTTTCATCTCTTGCCCTCACACCTCTTTGACCATTAATATAAAGCTGTCTAATTGGGAAATCACCGATATTAGTCCGCCACATATTGCCTGACTGTGCCCACCCGGTAATTATTTTACCTCCACTAATTAGTGGTCTTACTGAAGGGCTTTCACTAATATATCTAACATAATGATCGTTAAATCCTGAATCTTCAGAATTAAAAACCAATGGTGCGTCTAAATTATAAATCCCATTTTTAATATAAACGAAAATATCACTGACAGTTGTCTTATTAATTTTTCTAACTTCCTGTCTAGCCCGGTCAATCGTTTTAAAAGGTAAATTGGTTGATCCGTCATTTGCATCATTTCCGAGAGGCGAAACATAAAATTCGTTATTAATTGAATTAGCTTTTGGTTTAAAGACTTGGGTAAACTGAGTTAGGTAAACAGTCATTCCGATTCCGGCGATGACTATTAGAATGAAGAAGATCTGAAAGAAACCTTTTTGATTCATTAATTAATAATGACAGAATTAAGGAATAATAGGAAGGGAATTTTTTAGTTGCTCAGGTACATTTACTTTCCGTAATTGGAGATTAGGGTGTTGTAATCAAAAATGTCGACTTTGTTGTTTTTATCGAAATCTCCCTGAAGGTTAGCGCCTGTTTTTCCGTAATTAGTCAGTATTAAATTGTAGTCAAAGATATCTACTTGATTATTTCCATCAGTGTCACCGGGTTTAGCTGAAGAAGGTGACGGAGAAGGGGGATTTGGCGGGGAGGGAATAACGGTTGGGCTAGGGCTTTGACTCGGATTCGAGGTTGGAGGGGCTGAAAATGTGGGAAGGGTAATGTTGGAGGAGTTTGAAGTTAAATCGGCAATTGGATCCCATAAAACTATCTGCAAATCACAGGAGGTATTTTGACAATCAGGAACATTTTGGTTGGGAAGCAGGAAACTGGCTTCTTTGGTTTGTTTATTATAAGTGATTTTTTGGTAGTCTAGCCAAAACGCGCCGTTACTTCTAACTATGTAAATTAAGTCAGGATGAAGATTTTGGCCTATTATCCAAATTGCCCGGGAATTAGGAAAGTTTGTAATGCCGGAAGAGGTTATAATTGGCCTTAGAAAATTGTTTCTGAGGGTGGAAACAGTAGGTTCTTTATAAGTCCCGTCAAGTTTGATTAAACCAAATTTGCCTTCATTAGGGTTTTGTTGGTCATTATATTCAATTAACTCCCAAACATTGAAGCCGAAGATTTTAGTTTTGGCTTTTTCCAGGATTTGGTTTATGTAATAGGATTGTTTGAGGTATTGGTTATTTTCAGGAGGATAAGTATTGGAGTCCGCTCCTAGTTCGCCAATGAAAATAGGATCATTGGGATGCCTACTTTTATAGGTATTGAGAAGAGCAATATATCTATCTGGCTCGTTGATGTAGTTTTGAACATTGTTCCAGTCAGGATACATGCCGATACTCAAAAAATCATAAGGATTTGGCTCGGGGATACCATTTTCAGATCCTAAAATTTCAGCGTGATTCCACAGATAATCATGATAGCCAATTTTGCTTTCGGGGTTTTTGAGAATTTGGAGTTCCGGAGTGAGTTTGCTTAAAGTATTTTTAATAACATTTCCTGACCACTGATAATAATCCTGAATATAATTTTGGTTGGCACCTGTTAAGTTGTCTGGTGGGGGCAAAACCTCTGCCCATCTGCTGAAATTTGTGCCCCAGCGACTATTTAAGAAACTTAAATTACCATTTTGGGTTTGCCAGAAATTGCTAAAACTGGTTTTGTATTGGGGATATGAAGGGTTTCTTAAAACTGCAACTTGGGGAACCATGTTTTCTGAGAAGAGGAGGTAGTTGACGTTTGGATAAGTATTTAAAGCAGTTATCAGGGCTTTCGTATAATCCTGATATTTTTGCCAGAGAATTGGATCTGTTGAGAGTAGATATGAAGAACCTGGAGCCCCCCAACACCAGCCGGCTGAACAATAATTTAAAGGCAAGATTACTTTCATATCTTTACTTTGGGCATAAGTCAGGATCTTTTTAAGGTTATTCAGAGCCGGTTCGTTAAGAAGACTTGTTTCAGGTATACGGCGTTGCCAGGGGAAAACCAACCAGATTGTGTTAAAGCCAATTTTTCTGGCTCTGTCGATTTCGGTTTTTGTAAAAGGGACGATCTCAGGTTTTTCCCAACCTGATTGGTAGCTGGAAGGAAGAGGAGTGTCAAATTGAGTTGTGTGGATGGTAGTGCTTCTTATTTCATAAGAGTTGGTCATGGGGGTTTGAGGTTCAGCGGCTTTCGGTTTAAAAACTTGAGTAAATTGAGTTAGGTAAACAGTAATTCCAATTCCGGCGATGACTATTAGAATGAAGAAGATCTGAAAGAAACCTTTTTGATTCATTAATTAATAATGACAGAATTAAGGAATAATAGGAAGGGAATTTTTTAGTTGCTCAGGTACATTTACTTTCCGTAATTGGAGATTAGGGTGTTGTAATCAAAAATGTCGACTTTGTTGTTTTTATCGAAATCTCCCTGGAGGTTAGTGCCGGTTTTGCCGTAATTTGATAACAGTAAATTGTAGTCAAAAATGTCTACTGATCCATTACCGTCAGCATCGCCTGGTTTGACAGAAGCTTGCGGGGAGGGCGATAGAGACGTAGGAGGATTAAACAGAAAAACTCCCTGCCTGGATGGGATTTGCATAGAATTATTTGCGCCCAGTCCGTTAACCGGATCCCAAAGCAGGTAATTTTTATTTTTATCCGGGAATTCAAAAACTTTGGCTTGTGTAGAAGGGTTAACAACTGCAAAACCATTTTCAAAGTTTCTAAAATAAAGTCCGTTTGGGGTTTGCCCAAAATCACCAACAGGGTTGCCATAATTTTTATTCCAGTCTTCATAAAAATAAATGCCATAATCCCCGGAAAAGACAAATCCTGGATGATATCCAAAATATGAATAAGGATTTTTTTGTATTAGTAAATAGGAGGCCAGATAAAACC
>CAYNRM010000062.1:0-7978 GCA_964399555.1 uncultured Gammaproteobacteria bacterium
TCACCCTCTTCCTCTCCCCCATAATCCAACTCACCTTCTACCTCTTCGAAAAAACCGGCTTCGTAAAATTCGAAAAAGAAATGCGCGAAGTCAAAAAAATAGTTATCTGATTATTCTTCAGAATCCAACGAGTCATGTTTTGGCTTGACAGTCACTATTCGTTGCTGTTCTGGAATCCTTGTTTGAGTTTGGTAAAATACAAACTCCATGATAATCAAATACCAAACCCATCCCACCCTCCCACTAAAATTCAGAATCGCTGATGCAATTTTAGAAATCCTCGCAATGCGCTTCTTAGATGTTTTCTCTCACCATTGGCACTGGCAAAACATTGAGTACAAAAAAGATTTTGATGAGTACGGAATTTACCTAAAAGGCGCTCCCTCCGGCAACCCCCACAATAATCCCTTCTTCGGAGTCATCGCCCACCTAGGCGGCCGTCCTTACGGCTATATACTGGAAGCAGAAAAGTCCAAAGCAGGTTATTTCTTAGGTTTTAAATACACTGGGTCTACCAGAATAAGAAGATGCAACATCCAACTCCAAGGCCCGGTCATGCTTCTCTCCGGCCCTGACAACGGCTGCACAGTCTTCGCCATGGACCAGAATAATAACCCGCTAAAAATTAACCAGCTCACGGGTCTCATCCACCGCAAGGACAAACCTAAAGGAGTCCGAATATTGTAGGGCAGGTTAGAGAAACTAATATATAATCCCTGTATGTCAGTGGACTCCCAGGAACCTCGTGTAACCTCCAAGACCTCTCGAACTCTGTCCCGTCGTAGATTTCTACTTACCGGAGCCGCCGCAACCGGAATTGTGATCGCCGCCGCCGAGACTTCATTTCCCCATATCCCCTTCGAAACAGATCCTTATGACATCCGCGATTCAACAACCTGGAGAATTCTCCGAGGACCTTTTGGAGGAATAATGGAGTTATGTGGTGCACAAGACAAAGATTCTAATTACTGGCAATGGAGAAAAACTGAAGTTCCTAAATTTCGTCCCAGCGTCATTCTAAGAGGTAATTATGAAACTTTCGTTCGTAAAGGCACGCTGGATAACGTTAAAATGAGTTGTGACGGCATCCACGAAATTTATCAACTAACTCCTCCTCCTGAAGTTAATTGGAGATTAATCTTCCAAACTGTCCACCAAGAAGGAAATCAGTTAGTTCCTTATGAATCAGAAGGAAATTTATTTACCGGTAAATTAACCGGCCCCATAAAGTTTATGAGAGGAAATGGCGATGTTTTAATCTATGCAATTGACGAGCAAGGTAACCGAGTCCCCTTAACAAGAAATGGTCCTTTTCCCCGAGACGATAACAACGTTCCCGGAAGACTAATTTAAATATCCAGAGGACTCATCTCTCCCCAATTCTTCCCCGACTTAACATCAACCTTAACCGGCACCAATAGCTCAATAACCCCTTCCAGCTTATCCTTAATCATCTTCGCAGTTCTCTCAACTTCATCAGGTTCACATTCAAACAGCAACTCATCATGAACCTGCAATATCAGGTTACAGCTATCCGCTATCAGCTCTCCGCTATCAGCTTTGTTACCTCTGGCTGACGGCTGACTGCTGACAGCTGATAGCTCCCTATCAATCTCCACCATCGCCTTCTTAATCATATCTGCCGAAGTTCCCTGAATCGGATGATTAATCGCCGCCCTTTCTCCAAACGATCTCAAAAAAGAATTAGCTGATTGAAGTTCCGGAATGTATCTTCTTCTCCCCCAAACAGTTTCTACATAACCTAACTTCTTTCCTTCTTCAACAACTTTAGCCATCCAGGCTTTAACTTTTGAAAATTGAGAAAAATATTCATCAATATATTGTTTTGCAATCGAATATTCTATCTTCAATTGCTTAGATAAAGCTCTTGGTCCCTGCCCGTAAAGCGTCGCAAAATTCATCGTCTTCCCCACAGTCCTCTGCGCTTTATCAATTTTCTCTATCTCCACATTAAAAATCTTTGCCGCTGTTGCACTATGAATATCATCTCCCCGCTCAAACGCTAAAATCATATTCTCATCCCCTGAAACATGCGCCATAATCCGCAGTTCTACCTGCGAATAATCTGCCCCAATCAATACCTTACCCGGAGTGGCAATAAACGCCTTTCTTATCTCCCCTCCCGTCTGTCCGCGATTAGGAATATTTTGCAAATTAGGATTAGTCGAAGATAATCGCCCTGTCGCCGCACCCTCAACATTAAACGTTGAATGAATCCTCCCATCTTCTGCAACAGATTTTGGCAAAGCATCAACATAAGTCGAAACTAGTTTAAACAATTTCCGGTATTCTAAAAATAATGGGATCATCGGGTGGGCCGCAGCTAGCTCATTCAAAGTTTCCTCATCAGTACTCCTCCCGGTTTTAGTCTTTTTAATAACCGGCAATTTAAGTTCATCAAACAAAACCTCTGATAATTGCTTGGGAGAACTTAAATTAAACTCATGCCCCACAGTTTTAAAAATCTCTTCTTCTATTTCCGCCAGCCTTTTCTTAAGGCCTATGCCCTGATTCTCTAAAAGCTTAAGATCAATCAAAACCCCAGTCTTCGACATCTTTTTCAAAACTTCATCAACAGCCAAATCCAAATCAGTAGTCTGCGCATTCTGCTCAATTTTAACCGGCTCAACTGCTACCCCTAACTGATTCTCACCCTTAAGCGGATCTTTTCCCGACCCTGTCAACTTTTTAACTAAACTAGTGAACTCAAGTTCTTTAAATAACTTTACTAATTCGTCTTTTTTGTAGTCCGTAACCTTACATTCATCCAACTTAAGCTCAATCGGCGCCTTTAAATCCAAAGTCGCCAGCTTCTTACTCATTACCGCCGACTCCGCCCCTTCTGCTAATAGCATCTGCGTCCGCACCGGTAATGTCTTCAAATTATCAGGCTCATAAATCTTCTCAACTGAACCAAACTGCATAATCAACTTTGTCGCAGTCACCGCCCCTATTCCCGCAACTCCCGGAATATTATCCGAAGCATCCCCAGCCAACCCTTTAAAATCAATTATCTGAATTGGCTTAAATGAATACTTTTCTATAAATTCTTTCTCCCCATACAACCCGACGTCAGTCAAAGTTTTCTTAGGCATCAGAATTTTCGTCGTCTCATCAATAATTTGCATAATATCCCGGTCTCCAGTCAGAACAATCGTTTCAATTTCCTCACTCGACTCCCTGGCTTGCAATGCTAAAGTTCCGATCAAATCATCAGCCTCATACCCATCAACCCCAAACTCCGGAATCCCAAAAGCTTTCACAACTTCATGCACCCGGGTATATTGCCCCCCTAATGTCTCATCCATCGGTCCGCGGGTTGCTTTATATTGCGTATAAGCCTGGTGGCGAAAAGTAGGTGCCCTCCTGTCCCAGGCAATCGCCATAAAATCCGGTTTCAAATCATCCCAGGATTTTAAAAGCATAGCTGTAAATCCAAAAACCGCGTTTATAAGCTCGCCCTTAGAAGTAGAGAGTGGAGGCGTTGCATGAAATGCCCGATGTAATAATGCATTTCCATCAACCAGGATAAAACGTTTCATGCTTGAATTCTAGCAGATCTAAGATTCTACAGGAGGATGGTTACCAAATTCATATTCCTTAGCAATCGGATTTTTGCGATATCCATAAATATGTACATTAATCATCGAGTTAACCATTTTAATAACAAACCGAATCCTGCCTTCTTTCCTGAGTCTCCTAACTGATGTGTAAACCTTTGCATCCTGCAAAACCGTATATTTAACTCCGGCTTTAGCGTAACGCTGAACTAACTCAAAATCCTCCCCTACTTTTATTTTGTCATCAAATGCACCTAGCGAGTCAAATACATCCCGTCTGACATATAAATTAATGGCCACAGCCCCCGGATAAATATCCCGGCCAGCTTTAGTTCCCAAATTTGCAGCTTGAAACAAAACTTTATCTTTCCAATTATTTGATAAAGGAAAATTAGGAGCCAGTGCCAGTCCTGGATCTTTCTCCTTAACTTCCTCGTAATATCTTTCTAAGGTATCTGGGTCGACTAAAACCGTATCTGCATCCAAAAATAAAATGTGAGTAGCAGTAGTTTTCTTAACCCCTAAATTACGCTGCCTGGCGATAGTATATTTCGGAATCTGATAAAATTTAATTTGCGGCAAGGCCTTACGGCGCTTTGCAATTTCTTCTTTTGTTTTATCCTTAGAAAAGGCATCCACTATAACTAGCTCTTTAGGTGAGACAGTCTGTTCAGAAATTGAATCAAGCAGTTCTCCAACGTATTTTTCTTCGTTCAGAGTAGGAACAACAATGACCAAGTCAATCACCTTTTTTCCCATAAGATGTATATCTTATCATTTTTTGAGCTGTGATTGAGCCACAATCTCACTATAAACCCCACCATTCTTCAATAGTTCACGATGCGACCCCTGTTCCACCAGCCTACCTTTCTCCATAACAATGATATTATCGGCTTTTTGTACAGTAGATAACCGATGGGCAATCACAATCTTAGTCATCGCCCGTGCCTGAGAAATTTCCTCCAAAGCTTTTTGTATCATCGCCTCTGAAACCGTGTCTAAATGCGAAGTTGGCTCATCCATAATTAAAATCTTCGGTTCTGCAAATAAAGCTCTGGCAATAGCCAGTCTTTGCTTCTGCCCTCCTGAAACCTTAACTCCACGCTCTCCAATTTGTGTTTCATACTTATCCTCAAATTCATTAATAAATTCATGCGCATGCGCCAACTTAGCGGCCTTAATAACCCGCTCTTTAACTTCTTCAAATTCTGAAGCTCCAGCAGAATAACTAATAACCTCCCAAATAGTCCGGTTAGGTACTGGTGAATCCTGAAACACCACTGCAGTTTTCGACCGGTAAAAATCAAGATCAAGGTCCTTCAGGCTATATTTTTGATCAATCAGAATTTCCCCTTTTTGCGGGTCGTAGTATCGGGACAACAATTTCGCTATAGTCGATTTACCAGACCCGGATTTACCCACCAGCGCCGTAAACGATCCCGCCGGAACCGAAAAACTCACGTTTTTCAAAACATCTTTCTTGCCATAAGCAAATGACACCTGATCAAAATCAATTCCTCCATCTATCTTCTCAGGCACTAATGCATCCTTTTTATTAACAACACTCGCTGTTTTACTAAGCAAATCACTAATCCTCTCAACCGGCTCCGCCGCATCAACCGCCCTCTCATAAACCCGCCCTAATCTATATATATTTGAATAAGCTCTTTCTGTTAGTGAAATCAAAAATACTAAACTACCAACAGTCAAACTCCCTAAACTTATCTGCCAAATTCCAATAATCATTAAAGTTATATAGAAAAACTCCACAATAAAACTACGCGTTAAAGAAGAAATTGTATGTATTTTGTATTCTTTGCCGGAAATATTTAATACCGAACGCCAAAGCGAAGCAAAAGAAGATATCTCCCTTTCCTCCTGGGCAAACGCTTTAACCACCGTAATATTAGTAATCGTATCTCCAATCTCCCCCGATGAAATCTCATACAAATCATGTCTCTTCATTCTCAAAGGTCTCGTTCGCGCAAAAGTCTTAAAAGTTATAAATAAATAAGGAATGACCGAAATGATAAAAATTATTCCAAAGAACTTACTCACCAGAAAAATAATAATCGCCGTCAGTACCAGTTTTAGCGCAATCGGTTGAAACTCCCAGGCAAATGCCCCAACCAAATCCATCATCTTATCCTTACCTTTATTAACGAGATTTATTTTCGCCCCCGTATTAACTTTCTCGTGATAATCAATCGATAATTCTAATAGCTTGTTGTAAGCCAGAGTCGAAATATGCCTCTCAGATCTCCATAACAACCTAACTATCACCACATCCCGTATATAATCCATCGCCAGCGTAAATAACCTAATCCCAACTAACCCCCCAATAACCGAAACCGCTGTCTCAAAGCTCAGCACTCCCTTCGTAGCAATAAGCAAATCCAAAATCTTACCAAACACAAACGGCCCCGCCAAAATCCCCAGCTCAAAAAGAGCCGTTACAAAAGAAAGCAAATATAGTTGTCTATGAAACGGCTTCATCAACCGCCATAATTTTTTAACAAACATCATATTTATTATTTTATCAACTTTAACCCAATTTTAGGGACGACAATACAAAAATTTCCTGTGCAAAAAATTAGGGAAGATTTATTTTACTACAATTGGCAATATTAAAGAAATCTGGGGTACACTATCGGAGTCTTGCACTTCCTGCATACAATAAAACTCCTAGCGCAGTTATGAACAAAGCAGGTTTTGTCAGATTGGCAATTTCAGTGGTCGTGCATGAACCAGTAGCGAGTCCCGCAAACACTCCGTATATAATCGCCTCCGTCTTATTACTCCCCACCCACCCCCCTATTCTCTTTGAGAATCTGGGAATATAAACAGGCGTTGTTTGAAGTAAAAAGTCTGCTCCCCTGGCTGCACATCTAATCCCCTCTTTTATAAGTTTTTCTGCTCTTGTCTCAGGAAACATATTTAAACCATTACTGGAGAAGTTGTAGAAGGTGATTCACTTGATTTCTTCTTACCAACAATTTTCTCAAATTCCTCAGTATCCAAGGTCTCTTTGTCCAAAAGCGCTTTAGCAACTTTATCCAACTTAGTTTTATTCTTAGCTAAAATATCTTTAGCTTGTTTATAAGCCTCATCAATTATCTTAGAAATCTCAGTATCGATTTTACTTTGCAAAGCCTCAGAAACATTAGTTCCTTCCTCTCTGTACATCCCGAAATTCCCACCTCTAGGAGTAATATTAATAGGACCAATACTAGTGCTCATACCATAAGAAGTTACCATCTCGCGGGCTATATTAGTCGCCACTTCCATATCATTAGAAGCTCCTGTTGAAACATCCTTAAATATCATCTCCTCAGCCGCCCGGCCTCCTAAAGCGGTCGCAATTTGCTGTAATAATCTTGATTTTGTTTCGTTAGATCTGTCCTCTGTAGGTGGAAACATCGTATGCCCGCCACTCATTCCTCGCGAAACAATAGTAATTCGGTGCACTGGATCAACCAAAGGCAACATCTGCCCCACCATCGCATGTCCCGCTTCGTGATACGCAGCCAAAGTTCTGTCTCTCTCGGATTGCATTCTTTTCCTTTGCGGTCCCATTTTAACTTTGGTAGCCGCTTCCTCCAGATCTAAAGGCCCAATTTCTTTTTTAGCATCGCGTGCCGCGAGTATTGCCGCTTCGTTCAACATGTTCGCTAAATCGGCGCCTGAAAATCCAACTGTCCTACGAGCCAGGCGATTAGTATTAACATCTTTTGTAAATGGCTTGCCCTTCATATGCAACTTAATAATCTCTTCACGCTCATGTAAGTCAGGGAATCCAATCACCACTGTTCTATCAAACCTCCCAGGCCTTACTAAAGCCGGATCCAACAGATCAGGTCTGTTAGTCGCCGCAACCACAATAACTGATTCATTCGGCGCAAATCCGTCCATCTCAACTAGAATCTGATTCAAAGTCTGCTCCCTCTCATCGTGCCCACCCGACATCCCGTTTCCCCTTTTTCTTCCAATAGATTCAATTTCGTCAATAAAAATTATTCCCGGTGCATTCTTCTTAGCTTGTGCAAACATATCTCGAACTCTCGCAGCTCCTACTCCAACCAACATCTCCATAAATTCACTACCTGCAATGGAGAAAAACGGCACCCCAGCTTCACCAGCAATCGCCCTTGAAAGCAACGTTTTACCAGTTCCTGGAGGTCCCACCAATAAAACACCCTTCGGAGTCCGAGCTCCAATTTCTTTATATTTGGCTGGATTCTTCAAAAAGTCGACTACTTCCTCTAGTTCTTTCTTAGCTTCATCAACTCCGGCAACGTCAGTAAACTTAATCTGTGGTTGATCTTTAGTGAATAGGCGGGCGCGGGATTGTCCAAAAGAAAAAATTCCTTGTGCCCCGTCTTTAGCCTGTCTAAAAA
>CAYNRM010000063.1:0-7943 GCA_964399555.1 uncultured Gammaproteobacteria bacterium
ATTCAATTCTTGTCTTAGCCCTACTAATAATTGTATGCTTAATAAATGCCCGCCCTGACTACATCCTCAAAAAAAGGTTTCACCCTAATTGAGCTAATGGTCACTATCTCCATTATCGCCATAATTGCCGCTGTAGGCATAACCACCTTCAGCCAGGCCCAAAAACTCGGCCGGGATGCTAGAAGAAAACAAGACCTCCGCTCACTATCTATCGCTTTGGAACTTTTTTACCAAAAGAACGGACGGTATCCTTGTTCAGGTACTAATTGGGTAGCCTCGAATGCTGCCAATTGGTTGTCAGATTCAACTGCTTGCGGAGGTTCAGGCTTGAATATTTCACCTGCATTTATATCAAGCAGCCCAAAGGATCCCACCGGAATTAATAATGGCAGTCCCTGGGCTACCAACCAACGCGGATATGGCTATCACAGTTGGAATACGACCTATAATGGATGTGCTCAAGGAACATACTACATCCTGATCACTCAACTGGAAAACCCAGATGATCCTGACAGGCTCGGGAATAAACCCGACCAAGTCCATCCCGTTTGCGGAGTTAACCTAGGAACAGCCAGCTCTTATAGCTTGAATAGTTATATTATTACAATGCCGTAATAACTCCCGGATAATTTCTGTTCTCTTGTCACTTATCACTTCAAAATTGTATGCTGAATGAATGCCTATCCTTAGTAAATAGAGAGGGCTCTCTCTTGTTGATCTTTTAGTTGTCGTTGACATCTGCGAGGTAACACTGGGAGGTTAAATGCAACATATACTTGTATTAGTTTTACTATTACCTGCGAATAACAATGGACGAAATACCTAAAGAGAAACACGACCACGGCTCATTAAAATTCCCCGAAAATTTCTTATGGGGAACGGCAACAGCCGCTCATCAGGTTGAAGGTAATAACATAAATAGCGACTGGTGGGACTGGGAACAAAAACACCAACCTCCCGAAAAAAGAAGTGAAGGCGCAGCTGATCAATATAACCGCTACAAAGAAGATATCGATCTGGCTGACTCACTCAACCTAAACTCGCAACGACTCTCAATCGAGTGGGCCAGAATCGAACCGAGTAATGGCCATTTCGATCAATCAGAAATCGCTCATTACCGCCAGGTTCTGAAGTCTCACAAGGATAGGGATTTCACTATCATGCTAACTCTATGGCATTTCACCCTGCCCAAATGGGTTGCCGATATAGGCGGCTGGGAAAACCCCCTAACCGGCGAATACTTTCTACGATTTCTTAAAGAAGTCATTCCTGCTCTCGATGAGTATGTCGATTTCTGGATCACCTTTAACGAACCAGGCGTTTACGTTTTCATGAGTTACATGGAGGGACTCTGGCCGCCGCAAAAAAAGAGCAAATGGGCAGCTACACTCGTACATTGGAATCTAACTCAAACTCATAAAAAATCGTACGACTTAATACATACTCTCTCCCGAAAACCAATCGGCATCGCCCAAAACATGCAGTCATTCCACGCCAGCCATAAACACTCAATCTTAGAACTCGCCGCGGTGTATGTCAGTGATCTCGTTTCTAATCACTCATTCTACATATTAACAAAAGATCATCATGACTTTTTGGGAATTAACTATTATTTCCATCACCGCTACAACACCAAAAAAAGTTTTCTACCCCATCTTGACGAAGCAGCTGGCCAACATCGTGATGTCTCCGATTTGGGTTGGGAACTTTTCCCCCAGGGATTATTCGATGTTTTAATGGATATCGCCAACCATAAACCAATCTATATAACCGAATGCGGAATCGCCTCTACCAATGATGACCGCCGAACCCGCTTTTTAATCCAATATTTATCTGAAGTCTACCGCGCCATCCATTCCGGAGCGAAAATCAAAGGTTTCTTCTATTGGTCTTTAATAGATAATTTCGAATGGCACCAGGGATTCGAACCTCGTTTTGGATTAATAGAAGTAGATTACCCAACTCTAAGCCGCAAAGTCAGACCTTCAGCATTTGTATTCGCAGAAATCGCCAGTCACAATAAAATACCTCACTCACTTCTTCGCTTATTAGGGCATACAATTAGGGTCGAGGAGGTTTTGTGTTACATGCATCCGGGAAAGCCAAAAGCTTTATGCCAACATTTCCCGTCATGATCAAGTAGGTTTATGAACTATTTATTCGTCGCAATCGCAGCTTATCTTTTAAATGCCGTTTCCGTCACCATAGATAAAATTCTGCTGGTAAAAAAACTCCCTAACCCCGCTCTCTATGTGTTCTACATTTCGGTCTTTAGTTTGGTTGTGTTATTCCTCGCCCCCTTCACAACTTTCCCCGATTACTACTCATTCGCTATATCCTCTTTCTCTACAATTCTCTGGACTCTCGGAGCCTTCTTCATGTTCCGGGCTTTAAAATCTGGTGAAGCCGCCCGCGTAATCCCAATCATCGGCTCTTTCATACCGATAATTCTACTCTTCATGTCTTCTCTGTCCGGCATCATTGCCGCCAACGAAATATTCGCCATTGCTATTCTTTTACTCGGACTTATCTTTCTAATACTGCCATCGCTCAGAGGAAAATTTTCTTGGAATGAATTACTACTGGAAGCAATTTCAGCATTATTTTTTGCTAACTCGTACTTTCTATTAAAAATAGCTTACGACTCAAGCGACTTTCTATCAATTCTCGTTTATTCAAAATTGATCTTAATCCCTTTGATTTTATTAATACTTATTATTCCCAATTTGCGATCACTAATATTCTTCTCAGGCAAAACCCATACCAAAATTAATCTTTGGTCCATGACCGGTATACTTCTATTTATCGGTCAGGCAGCTGGAGGCATCTCCCAAATGCTCTTAACCTTTGCTATTTCCTTAGCCAGCCCAGCTGTAATTAATTCTATACAGGGAATTCAATATGTTTTCCTATTCTTGCTTAGTTTACTCCTTGCTAAAAAATTCCCACAAGCTTTTGGAGAAAAATTAACAAAACTCAACTTTCTAGGAAAAATCCTTGGCATTACTTTAATTTTCTTTGGTCTTTGGGTGCTATCACTCAGGGCCACAAATGATGCCAAACCCCAAACAGGTGTAACTTTCTCCGCCAGGTACGCAACAGAACTTGGGCTAGATCCAAATGAAGTTTATGAAAGTATCTTAAAAGATCTCAACCCTAAAATAATCAGATTACCGGTTTATTGGGATGAGGTAGAAAAGGAAAAAGATCAGTTTGATTTTTCTGCGTCTGAAAAGTTCTTGGAACAAGCAGAGATTAACAATACAGAAATTATTCTGGTTGTTGGTTTTAAACAACCGAGGTGGCCTGAATGTTTCCAACCCAACTGGACAAGAAGCTTGAGCAACGACCAATTCGATGAAGAAGTTTATTCTTTAGTCCAAAAAGAAGTTGAAGTTTTTAAGCGTTTCTCCAACATTAAATACTGGCAGGTCGAAAATGAACCATTCGTCGATTTCGGAATTTGCCCTAAACCCAACAAACAAAGATTATCTAAAGAAATCCAAATAGTAAAAAGTTTAGATCCCCGACCAGTAATAATTACTGACTCAGGAGAATTATCAACCTGGCTCCCGACCTTTAAAGCAGGTGACGTATTTGGCACAACTTTATATCGTACAATTTGGAGTCCTTACTTCGGTTCTGTAAACTATCCCTTACCCCCGGCTTTCTACACTATCAAAAGTAATCTTGCTAAGTTATTTACTTTCTCTCCAAATCACCCCACTTTAATCTCTGAACTTCAGGCAGAACCCTGGCCAGACAATCATTCATCAATAACTGAAGTTTCTTTGGAAAGACAAGTGGAATTATTTCCTCAGGAAAAACTTTTGGAGAATTATAAATACTCAAGAGAAACAAATTTAGGTCCAATTATTTTTTGGGGAGTCGAATGGTGGTACTATATGAAACTTAATCACATTTCTGATTACTGGCAAATTGGGGCAGTACTTCTCAACAAATAAACTGCTACTGGATTTTAAAAAACTTCTGACATAAAATAATTTCATTCCCTCGTTCTATCAGCGTTTGGTTGTGGTCTCTTAGGTAAGGATAATAATGAGAAATTTAAAGACGGATAAAAAACATTTTTGGCTCTTTCCTCTTCTTCTTTTTGCATGGCTCTTAATAAAACTTGGCAACTTAGGAATCAACACAATTACTTTCTTTCTTCGATTAGTCAAAAATTTTTTACTTAGTTTAGTAAAATTCTTTTCTTTCGAACTTTTCAAACCTCAACCAAAAAAGAAAACAAGAAAGTCATCAACAAAGAAATCAGCTTATTCTAAAATTGGTTACCTTACACGTCCCCTCGGACTTATTTTCTCAGCTAAAGTCAGGTTCGCAATTCTTGTTTTAGGTCTCGGGTTCTTCTTTGCTACCTATTCTTACCTATTAGTAGAATTAGCCCACGATATTCCCTCGCCAAACAATTTAAAAACTTTACCAACCCCTACCACCACAGAATTTTATGACCGCAACGGCCAGCTACTTTACCGTTTCTATGAAGGCAAAAACAGAACTCCTATTAAACTTTCAGATATTCCTCCTCATCTTATCCAAGCCACAATCGCTATGGAAGATCAGAATTTTTATGACCATATGGGAGTCGATTTTACCGGTATAACTCGTGCCGCCGTTTTATTTATCACTGACAGAGAAGTCCAGGGCGGCTCTACAATCACTCAACAACTCATCAAAAATACCTTGCTCACCCCGGAACGAACTTTCCAAAGAAAGGCCAAAGAAATTATCCTGGCTTTTTGGTCAGAAAGAGTTTTTAACAAAAACGAGATTCTGGAAATGTATTTTAATGAAGTCCCTTTTGGCGGAACGGCTTGGGGAATCGCTGCCGCTGCCCAAACTTATTTTGATAAAAAAGTTTCTGAGTTAGATTTATCCGAATCTTCTTACCTCGCCGGCCTTCCGGCTTCTCCAACAACATACTCTCCATATGGAGCTAATCCCGAACTGGCCAAGTTTAGACAACGCGAAGTATTAAGAAGAATGGTTGAGGATGAAATGATCACCCAAAAACAAGCAGATGAGGCATTCGCCAAAGAACTAAATATCAAACCCCCAACTAACGAGATTCATGCCCCTCACTTCGTGATGTTCATAAGAAGCCAGCTTAATGAAAAATATGGTGAAAGATTTGTTTCCCAGGGAGGTTTAAAAGTTCAAACCACTCTGGATTTATCACTACAAAACAAAGCCCAGGAAATTGTTGCTTCAGAAGTTGATAAAATTAAAAACTTAAATGTCTCAAACGGAGCTGCCATGATCACTGATGCCAAAACGGGACAAATCCTAGCAATGATTGGCAGTAAGAATTATTGGGATGAAGACGGTGGAAAATTTAATGTCGCAACAGCCCTCCGTCAACCCGGATCCTCAATCAAACCAATAACATATGCCACAGCTTTTAAAACAGGCTACTCTCCTGGCAACACAGTTCTCGATAACCCAATATCCTTCAAGAATTTCTGGGAGACTTACACACCCGTAAACTATGATGGCAGATTTCACGGCGCAGTCACCATCAGAACCGCCCTCGGCAGTTCCTACAATATACCCGCAGTCAAAATGTTATCGGCAGTTGGTCTACCCGACATGATTAAAACTGCCTCAGATTTAGGAATCACAACTTTAAATGAACCTAACCGCTACGGGCTCTCATTAACTTTGGGCGGCGGCGAGGTTATGATGACTGATATGATGACAGCTTACGGAACTTTTTCTCAGAATGGAAAAAAGTATCAAGTCAAAGGAGTTATTAAAATCACTGATACTAAAGGTAACTTAATCGAAGACAACACTAATGATCCAGGTCAAAGCGTACTACCAGCCTCAGTAGCTTATATGATTACTGATATTCTTTCAGATAACAAAGCCCGCACACCGGCTTTCGGACCGAACTCTCTTCTAAATATCCCCGGACATAAAATAGCGGTCAAAACCGGAACTACTGACAGCAAACGGGATAATGTCACTTATGGATATACTCCCGAATATGTAGTCGGCGTCTGGGTGGGCAATAATAACAATGCCCCTATGCACCCTTCCCTAACTTCCGGCGTTACCGGGGCCGCACCTATTTGGAACAAAATCATGCTAGAACTTCTCAAGAACCGTCCGGAATTGGCATTCGAAAAGCCAGCTGAAATTATTACCGGAAATGTTGATGGGCGTAGAGATTTAATGGTTTTAGGAATGCCCGCTAAATCCTTAATTCGTCAGGAGGGAAGAAGATTTCGAGATGAAGCTTCAGGCCAGGTTACCGATGTCATTACCTATACTGACCCTTTGACAGTTTACCAGTCCGACCAATCAGGCCAACCTATTCAAATTAGTAGGTAGGGGATTAGCTCGCGCTAATTTTAGTTAACCATTTTGAATACTTCTCATTCTTCCCATGAACTATATCCAAATACATTTTTTTAATTTTCTCAGTAATCTCCCCAACCTTACCGTCATTTATTTTCTCACCATCAATTTCACTCACTCCGGCAATCTCAGATCCCGTTCCGCAAACAAATATTTCCTCCGCCTCAAAAATCTCATCTCTGGTAATATTTCTTTCAACTACTTCAATTCCTAATTCTTCTTTTGCAATTTCCATAATCGAATTTCTCGTCACCCCAACTAAAATATCAGCACTCGTCGGGGGAGTAACCAATTGATTATTCTTCACCATAAAAAAATTCTCAGCCGACCCCTCAACTACAAACCCCTCCCCGTCCAAAAGCAATGCTTCATCAAATCCCAATAGAGAACTCTCAGTTTTCGCAAGGCAGGTATTCGCATAAGATCCGGTTATTTTCCCCCTCGGCGGAATTGCTTTACTCGAAACCCTTGTCCAGGAAGAAATATTAACTTTAAGCCCTTCATCTTTTCCGTAATGTCTACCTAAAGGAATACAATACATCGTAAAAGCATCGGCTACTTTACTCAAATTAAAATTGCCAATCGCCGGATCTGACTTAAAAGCGAGCGGTCTAATATAAATATCAGTTTCTGCAAAATTCTTTTTCAAAAGTTCTATTGTGATTTGCGTTAATTCCCTAGGATCCCCTGGTAATTTAATATGCATAATCTTCGTCGACTCAACCATCCTCTTAAAATGATCTTCAACCCTAAACGCGAAAAGACATTTCTCTTCCTCGCTATAATAAGCCCTAATCCCCTCATAATTCCCAGTCCCGTAATGCAAAGCATGCGTCGTCACCGGTACCACCGCCTCTTCTTCCGGAACAAACTTACCATTAAAATAGAAAATTCTTGAATTCATATTTCTCCTGCCATCCCACCGGACCAGACGAAGTCTGGGAGGTCGCTTGCAGAAAGTGTCCAGTGGACAGGTTCTGACAAGGGGGACCTGATCCGGGATCCAGTAATTCTATATCGATTCTGATTCTTAATCAATCGACTTTAAATCCCTCACTTCCTCTTCAGTTAACCTCCGATACTTTCCCTCTTTCAAATCCTCATCTCTTAAACCCCCAATAGCCACTCTTTTTAAATCCAAAAGTTCAAGTTTTAAAGCCCCACACATCCTTCTGATAATTTTATTCCTTCCCTCGAAAATAGTTAACTCAAAAGTTTCACTATTACCATCCCGCCCCAGTAATCCTACAACTGCCTGCCTAGTTAACCCGTCCTTTAATTTAATCCCCTTTTCAAACTTTTTAATCACAGGTTTTGGTAAAAACCCCCGGATTATTAACTGGTAAGTTTTTCCTAGACTGTGAGATGGGTGAGTAAGCAAATTAGAGAATTCCCCATCATCAGTCAGGATTAATAACCCCGAAGTATTTTCATCAAGCCTCCCGACAGGAAAAATCTTCTCAGGTGGTTTCACCAAATCCATAACCGTTTCTCTCCCCAGTTCATCACTGGTCGTTGTAATAACTCCCTTAGGTTTATTTAATAAATAATAAGCA
>CAYNRM010000064.1:0-7537 GCA_964399555.1 uncultured Gammaproteobacteria bacterium
GTGTATAGGTTTTGGATATATTTAGCCTATGATCTAGGGTCTTGATTAAAGTGATGGATCATGAAATAGTTTAATTAATGCTTGATCAAAAAGGCTTTACCCCAATAATTTTAATCACCGGATTTGTGATATTAGTAGGATTAATTGGAGGAGGCTTCTTTTATTACCAGTCCCTTCCTCATGAGCTTTCGTCTACTACAGTCGCTGAACAGGAGATTAAAGAAAATACTGCATTGGATGAAGGTTATCAGGAACCCGCTAAGTCAGTATCTTCAAGTGGCACTCCTACATCTCCTGCAGAAGGTTCTGGTGCCTGGATAAATTATGATGATAAATTGATAGAGTTCAGTTATCCCAAAGATAAACCTTTCCGTAGTTTCACTGACACCAATAATGAGCCTTCTCGTTTTTTTGAATTCCCTGGTAATGAAAAGAGTATTGCGATGTTTATAAGTAAAGAGTCGATAGATGATGTTAGAGAAACAAGTAATAAAATTTACAAAGGGGATATTTCACCTAAGGTAATGGCTGAAAAGAGTAGAAATTACAGCTTAGAATCACCATCGTCTGAAAGTAAAAACACTACAGAAATAAAGGAAATTACAGTTGATGGCAAAGCAGGTTATTATTATGATTTCCAAGATTCTTATCCTTACCCTCTTGGGGGAGGGGGCACCAGTGCATTTTTAATTGAGAAGGGGTGTAATAGTAGGGCAATTTTTGTGAACAGCGATAATGGGGTCTATAATATTGTCTACTGCATGAGACAACCTTTTGAAGATATATATAAATCAATAAAATTAAAATAAGAACTTGTTTTCAAATTCTGAAGAAAATACATTCAGGTTATATTTTTTACAAACTTATAAGGCAAAACACTACTTACCCTCCTTTTATAAGGATTTACTGGTATTGAGCTCAATATACCCTCAGGGATAGTTTGGAACTATGATGCTGGGGTGCAATACCAAAGTTAGCCCGTTATATCAAGCTATTCAGACCTTTTCTGACCAAACCATCTCATCTTGTGCCGCGGGAGAGAGTCGAACTCTCATGATCTTGCGATCAAGGGATTTTGAGTCCATCGTGTCTGCCATTCCACCACCGCGGCTCGCAGTATTTTCGCTACGCTCAAATTATACTCCAGTGCGAGCTCATTGACAATTTGTGCGTGCGGGGATATGATTCTGAGCGTATGAAGATTCAGTTGGGTACGAAGCCTTTGTCGGAGATTAAAGATAGTTATTTGGTGTTGCCGATTTTTGAGGATAATCGCGAGGATTATGGACAAGCTACGGTTAAGAGCTTTTTAGCTGAGAACCCTAAATTTGGTAAATTATTTGAAACTCAGACTTTGTATTCTTCGGATTCTAAAATCCTTTTGATTGGTGCGGGTGGAAAAGATAAATTTGAATTTATTACGATGCAAAATTTGGCTGGGGCTGCTGTGAGGACACTTCTGAGAAAATCTAAATCTTTGAGCTTCGTATTACCAAAGCAAGTTGAGTTATCAGAAAGCGATAGAACTTACGCGGCAGCTATGGGGGTGGAGATTGCGGCGTTTGATCCAACAAAGGATTTTAAATTAAAACATGAGCCGGCAATGCTAACAAATGTGGAGTTTTTGGTTGACCGGGCGGAAAAGGGAATTCAGGAGGGTTTGAAAAAGGGGCAGATCATGGCTGATTCAATAAATTTGACACGCAAGTTAGGAGACTTGCCAGCCAACATTATGACTCCAACTTATTTTCTTGATATAGCTAAAAAGATTGCTAAAGAAAATAAATTGAAAATCACTGTTCTAGATGAGAAGCAGGCAAAGAAGAAAGGGATGGGGGCGTTTGTGGGGGTAGCACAGGGGTCTGAAGAGCCCTCCTATATGATTGCTCTTGAGTATACGGGAGATATGAAATCTAAGGACAAATGGGCATTTGTAGGTAAAGGAATAACTTTTGATACCGGAGGACTCTCGATTAAACCTTCTTCTTCGATGCATGAGATGAAATATGATATGTGCGGAGCCGCGGCTGCAATGAGTGCGATTGCTGTTGTTTCAAAACTGGATCTTAAGGCAAACGTGGTGGCGATTATGGCTGTAACTGAGAATTTTCCTGGTGGTAAAGCGCAGAGACCGGGGGATATTGTCAAAACTTATTGTGGTAAGTTCGCTGAAATTCTAGATACAGATGCAGAAGGAAGATTAGTTTTGATTGATGCGGTTTCTTACGCTCAAAAAGATTTTAAAGCTAAGAAAATTATTGATCTGGCGACGTTAACCGGAGCGATTATTGTTTCTTTAGGGGACCATATTACAGGAGTATTTGGGAATAATCCGGAATTTTCAAAGAAATTTATAGAGGTTTCTGAGAAATTTGGAGACAAGATGTGGGAAATGCCGATGCATGAGGACTTTGAGGAAATGATTAAATCTGATATAGGGGACATTACCAATATTGGGCATGGCGGTTCGCACAGGAGTGCAGCAGGTTCGACAACGGGAGCGAAGTTTATTGAGGCAGGAGTAGAGGAGGGAACAGATTGGATTCATTTGGATATAGCGGGAACTGCCTGGGATATGAAATCTAAACCGTATAGAGGAGTTGGCGCTACTGGAGTTGGGGTCAAGACTTTAGTAGAATTAGTATCCTGATGTTAAAAACTGCTGAGATCGTTGTACCCAAAATATCTCATACTAGGCTGCTCGATGGTAAATTAGTTCTGTACGAAGCTTTTCTAGGAATGATTCATCCAATAACAGTAAAAGACTATCCGGGATGGAGGCGACATAACAATAAAAGGTGGTATGGGGGATTGACTGGCGCTGGAAATATTGATCCGCTAAAAGAGGTTCCTTATTCTGCGGTACTTAGAGAGAGCAATGGGATGGTTCAGCTAGTTGCGGTAAATAAAGATGTTTTTGAGACAGATCGAGCTGAGGACTGTAAGAAAAATGGCTGGGAGTTTTCTGAAAGTGACCCTTCGATTTTATTATTGGCGAAGTATTACAAAAGGGGAGAAGATCGAGGAAAAATAGTAATCTCCAGAAATAGCGACTTAGAAGCTCCTGTGAGGCTCAAGGAGAAGGGTGCCCGAAGAGCGGAGCTACATGATGGATTAACAGCTTCTTTGGTAAGGAGGATTGCTTTCGAGGAATTAGTTAAGGTAATTTTTAGTGCTGATCCGAAGGGTTATCCAGCAAGGCACGTTTTGACATCTCCTGTCTGGAGGCACTATAATGTTTTGCAAGATCAGGCAGAATATATAGGAGGAGTAAGAAAATAAGATATGTCACAGATTAATGCATCGGATTTAAAAACTGGAGTGGTGTTTGTTGAAGATGGGAATCTTTGGCAGGCTATAACTTATGAACATATTAAAATGGGTCGGGGTTCGGGGACTATTAAAGTTAAGGCTAAGAATTTGAGGACAGGGGCAATAACGGAGAAGGCTTTTATAACTGGGGCACGGGTTGAAGAAGGGGATGTAGAGAAGAAGAAAACCCAATATTTATACAAGGAAGATGATACATACAATTTCATGGATCCGGTTTCTTTTGAGCAGTTTGTTGTTTCAGAGAAGATTTTGGGTGACAATGCAAAATATTTGTTTGATGGCCTGGATGTTATTTTAATAGTCTCTGGTGAGGAAGCTTTGGGAATTGAATTGCCGAATAGTTTGGTTTATGAGATTGAAGAGACAGGACCTGAGGAAAAAGGAAACACTGTTTCTAATGTCTATAAGGAAGCGACATTCACTAATGGTCTGGTTGCGAAAGTACCGATGTTTATGAGTGCTGGGGAGAAGGTTAAGATTGATACGAGGACTGGTCAGTATGTTGAGAGAGTGAAATAATTCCTTAGCTACAGCTGGAGTAGAGATACTTGATAAAAACAGTTCTTTGAAGTAATCTTTAAAGGATGTTGACTGAGGAAGATGAGAAGAAAATTGGTAAGATTGTGGCCGATAAAGTCCTTGAAGTAGTAAAAGAGGTTCTAATGCCTACATTTCAGATTATGGATGAAAAGATGGATAAGGGATTTGAAGCTATAAATGAACGATTTGAAGTTGTAAATGAAAAATTTGAAGCTTTAAATGAAAAAGTTGATACTATAGACATTAAGGTTGATGAAATTGCTTTAAATCGGAAAAAGGATGATAAGAGAATACAGAGATTGGAGAAATCCTTAACTATTTCCTAGTATGGCGAAAAAAATAACTAAAGCTTTAATACCGGCAGCTGGGTTTGGGACTAGGTTCCTTCCTCAGACTAAGGCGATGCCAAAAGAGATGATGCCGCTTGTTGATAAGCCGATTATTCAGCGGGTTGTTGAGGAGTTGGTTGACGCTGGGATTGAGACTATTGTTATTGTTACAGGTTGGAATAAGAGGAGTATAGAAGATCATTTTGATAATAATTTTGAGTTAGAAGAGAAATTACTCGCTGGCGGAAAGCAGGACGCTCTTGACATGGTTCGTAAGATTTCAGATTTAGCGGAATTTGTATATATAAGACAAAAGGGACCTCAGGGAAATGCGACTCCAATTTTGAATGTTAAGCATATAATGGGCAATGACCCTTTCATGCTATTTTTTGGCGATGATTTTATTGATGCTACTCCTTCACGCGCTAAGCAATTGATAGCGGCTTATGAAAAATATGGATCAACTATCCTGGCGGCTGGGAAAGCTAAGTCTGAAGGGGATTATAAAAAATATGGATTTGTTGGTGGAGAAGATGTTGGCAATGGTGTAACACGAGTGAGCAGTATCATAGAGAAACCGGGAAGTTCTGCTGCATCACCTTCTGATACGGCAGTTATGTCAGGATATATATTTACTCCTGATATTTATGAGCCTTTGGAAAGAGCACGTGAGAATTTAGAAGACGGTCAGGAATTGGTTTATACCTATGGGGTACAGGATTTGATTGATCAGGGAATACCTGTGCATGCTGTTGAGATACAGGACGCTATTTACAGAGATACTGGCAATAAGCTTGAATATTTAAAAACTATAGTTGAGTACGGATTAATGCATGAGGATTTTGGAGGAGATTTCAGGAATTATTTAGAGAACCTGGCGCTTGAAGAAAAGAAATAGTTTAGAGGTTTAGACTTTGCAGAATAATTATAAAAACCCCAACAGTGACTACCTGAGTTAGAATTCCCCACGGAAGCTTGGCTTTGCCCTGGATGTGGTGCTGGATTGAATGAAGGGTAGCAAAAGGCTCAAATCGCCAATCCAGAAACCAATAAGGTATTTCCAGAAGATCCCAAAGAATGGCTGCAAAAACGCTGGCAAAGAAATAATAGGTATTCATGTATTGACCGAAAACAATATACGAGAGAACAATACCGAGAGTGGCATCAAGACTGGCTTCGCAAAACAGTTTAAGTTTGGTTTTTTTCCTCCAGCCCCAGCCAAAGTCCCAGTGGGGGATAAAGTCTAATACCGGATGGGAAAGAAAAGAAAGTGTTATGCCGAGAGCAGGGTTTTGTATAGAGTAGGCGATTGCTCCTCCTACTAAGGCATGGGCGGTTGCTGTCATCAATTTCAGTATAGCAATGGTTGTCAGGTTAAGACAACCATTGAAGTTCCAAGATACAAATTACAAGATACAATAATAGATAAGATCTGGTATATTTAGCCTTAATGCTTCCGATATTATTTACAGTTGGAAATTTTCCAGTCTCATCGTTTGGACTTTTTTTAGGTTTAGGAATTTTTTTTGGGGCTTTTACGGTTTGGAGAATTACTAAGTCTTTTGAGTTTGATTTTGAGAAGGTATTGGATCTGATTTTTTTGACTGTCGGTAGCGGGTTTATTTTTTCCAGGCTGGTATTTGTGTTAACTAATATATCAGTTTTTGATTCGCTTTCTAAAATTTTCTTTATAAATAAATACCCTGGTTTGTCTTTCTGGGGAGGTTTTTTAGGAGGAATGCTGGCTTTGTGGTGGTTAACAAAGAGAAGCAGGATAGCGTTTTTGCAGGCGGCTGATATCGCAATGATAGGGTTTTTCATGGCCGCTTTTTGGACAGAGATTGGATGTTTGTTAGGAGGTTGTGGAGTGGGGCTGGAAACGACTTCGCTTATTAGTGTTGATCAGGCTGGGGTGATCGGTAAGCGATTGCCAATTCAACTTTTTGAATCGGTTGTGTTTCTACTGATATTCTTTGGTTTTTGGAAAGCTATTTTGAGATTTCACATACAGGGGTCATTTTTTGCAAAAGGGCTAATTTGGCTGGCAGTTATCAAATTAATTGCCGGGTTTTTTAAGTCTCCTGTTCAAACAGTCAGCGTAAGCGGATTTTTGCTTAGAACTGAGGTTTTATTTTCAACAGTAGTATTAGTTGTTGGGATTTATTTTTATTATAGAATCCATAAAAAAACTCCTCAGTCAGACATATCACTATTTTTGAAGTTTTTTGTATCACGGCAAATGCAAAGAAGTCTTGTGACAAAAATCACCCGGTGGTGGTATAATCAAAAAGTAAATTTGACGGTTAGATTTGGGCGCGCCCGAAAGAGGCTTTTTAAGTTTCTTAACATTAGATCTAACCCTGAGAAGTTTTAAGATGAACACTTTAAGTAAGATTAAAGATTTATTAACTAAACAACAGAAGCAAGTTCAGGATGAAATTGAGCTCCTGGATGCTGATGATCCGATTAACTCTAATGATGTCGCTGAGAGCTCTGAACCTGGAACTGATTCCTGGATTGCAGATACCCATACCAGAACTGTGGCTGTTAAGAAAAACCTCCAAGAGCTTTTGGTTAAAATTAAGAACTCGCTTAAATCAGTAGCTTCGGGGAAATATGGGAAGTGTGAGAGTTGTGGGAAGAAGATTGAAGAAGTCCGTTTAAATGCGATGCCTACAGCAAATCTCTGTATTGATTGTTCGAAGAAGACTGTAAAAATTAGTTAGTTATATTGTAACTTTTCCTGCCTTCTCCATATAATTAGATACATATTTCGGTCAATGAAGGTTTCTAAATTTTTTTTTACTACTAATTGCTATTGTTTTGTTCGGAATGTATTTTGCCTCTAGTGTGAATGCTGGAGATGGCAGTATTACCTCCGTTAATTTTCGAAGCGATTTTAGTTCATGGTAGTAATAGGGTCCTTTACGATGCTCAGCCGAGACCGGGTGCGGGGAGTAAGAGGTTCACATTTGTAGCTACTACTGGAAATTATGGACAATGCCAAATTCAGATAGGAGGAAAAGGTAGAGTGTCGTCAGGTCAGACGACTGTAAATGCCACTGTAGCATCAGGATCAACTTATACTTATGACTTTTCAGCGGCAGCAGAAGGGGGGAGAAGTACTGATTATGGGGTAACAATCACTATCAATATCCCTAAACCCGAACCTTCAGCTTCTCCTAGTCCTACACCAAAACCTTCACCGACGCCTACAGTAAATTTAATACTAATTGATAATTCATGTAATGCAGGGGCGAGAGCCATTGCATTCTAAGGAACGGTATGTACACTTAAATATCCGGCACTAGATCTTTTAAAAACTGGTTAGGAGT
>CAYNRM010000065.1:0-5048 GCA_964399555.1 uncultured Gammaproteobacteria bacterium
AACAAAATACGGGTATGAAATTATTTTTATTTCAGCCCTTTTAGAAGGATTGGTTTTAGTTAATTTATTTGTTCCAGGGATGTTGGCCTTAGCTCTGGGAGCGGTGTTTGCGAGAACTGGGCAGACTGATCTAACTCTAGTCATTTTAACTGCATCTTTAGGAATTGTTTTAGGTTATATAATTGATTTTTTGATGGGGTATTTTGGGTTTGGGGACACGCTGAAGAAGTTAGGATATGAAGGGTTTTTGAATGCATCGCGGGATAAGTTAAAAAAATTTGGTAATCGGGGATTGATTGTTGGGTTTTTTCATACTAATGTTGGTTCATTTTTAGCATTTGCAGCGGGGACTATGAGACTTGGTTTTTTGAATTTTCTGATTGTAGCGGTGGCTTCAACGCTGGTTTGGGCTACTGTTTGGGGGATTGCAGCATTTTATTTTGGGGAAATATTTTTGAATATAATTAAGAGGTATTCGTTCTTACTTGTTTTGGGGGTGATTGCTTCTTTTATTTTGGCGAGTTACTGGAAGTATAAATCGGGAGAGAAGTAGAGTTGTTGAAGTGTGAGGTGGGAAGTGGGAAATTGGTTTTTGAGTTTTTGACACTTTGATCAAAGATTTAAGATCTCTCACTTCAATTTCAAGGATTCACACTTCTCACGTCAAGAAGTCTAAAAATGTTTGTACCTAAATATACAATTACGAATAGTATTTTAAAGAATGTGGGGATAATTGACGCTTCGCGTGAGGTAATTATGAATGCTCCTTTAATTCCCGCGTGGGAAGCGAAGTTTAGGAAGGAGGCGATTGAAAGGACGGTTCATCATGGTACTCATCTTGAGGGAAACCGTTTGACTAATGAGGAAGTTAAAGATGTGTTGGATGGTAAAGAGGTTTTGGCCCGGGAAAGAGATATTCAGGAGATAATTAATTACCGCAATGTTTTAAAGTTTATCGAAGAAATTGCCCAGCAGATGGCTTCTGCGAAGAATTATTTTTTGACGTTAGAGGGGCTTTTGGAAGTTCATAGAATCACAACTGAGCGCTTATTACCGCCTGAGGCGAGTGGGAAATTCAGGATGACTCAGGTAGTCATACGAAATGCTCAAACAGGACACATATCTTATACCCCGCCTCCAGCTGCGGAGATGCCTTTTTTGATTGAAGATTTGATTAGCTGGATCAACTCGGCAGAAACTAAAGAAATGCATCCGGTAATAAAGGCTGGGATTATACATTATGAAATTTCAAGGATTCATCCATTTTTGGATGGGAATGGGAGAACCGGAAGAGCTTTAGCCACGTTAATTATGTTTTTGGATGGATATGATATCCGGAAGTTCTTTTCTCTTGAGGAGTATTTTGATGAGAATCCGATGGATTATTATTTAACTTTGCAAGCGGTTTCCAATCAGCTTGTTTTGGATACTCATGAACGTGATTTGACTGTTTGGCTGGAGTATTTTGTGAAAGGGGTGGCTATTGAACTTAATAGGGTTAAAGAAAAGGTGAAGCGGGTTTCGACTGATGCCCGGATTAAGAATCAGTTAGGGGCGCAGGTGGAATTGAATGAGAGGCAAATGTTGATAATGGAATATTTGCATCGTCACGGTGCGATGCAGAATAAAGATTTCAGGAAGATTTTTCCTGATTTTTCTGATGATACTGTGTTGCGGGAAATGAGGTTTTTGAAGAAAAAGGGGTTAATTAAGAAAACCGGTGGGACTAAAAAAGCAAAATACGTTTTAAGCTAATGATTTATCTCCTGCTAATAATTCTTGAGTTAATTGCCTTGCTGCTATTTTCAATGATCATTCCTAGTCTACTGGCTCAGATCTTTTATTATTTTACACGGAGTCATAAAGTTGCCATCTGGCTATTATCAATAATTGTATTGCCTGGAACTTTGGTGCATGAGATGGCGCACATGTTGACGGCTGGGGTAACTTTGGTGAATGTTGGGGAGGTTAGTTTGTGGCCGGAAATTAAGGAGCAGGGAGTTAAGTTGGGGCATGTTGAGATCCAGAAAACTGACTTTTTTAGAAGAGCGTTGATTGGATTTGCGCCGGTGTTTTTTGGAATGGGGATTTTGGTGGGGGGGATATCACTTGCGAATAATTACTATTTTCAGAATGGGCAATATCCTATTTGGTTGGTTTTGGTTTTATTTTATTTGGTAGTGGTTATTGGGAATACTATGTTTTCAAGTCGTAAAGACTTGGAGGGAACATTGGGATTTGTGGTTTTATTTATTGCAATTGGAGGCGCTTTGTATTTGTTGGATTTTGAACAGTTCTTTAATGTTCTTAAGACAAATCTTGTGGAGAATCATTTAGGGTTCTATCAGAATTTTGCTTTGTTTTTGGCAGTGCCGGTGATTGGAGATATTTTAGTTTATGTTTTTTCCAAGCTTTTGGTTAAGAAAATGTACTAGTTCATTTGCTTCTTGAATTTAAATAAGTTTACCATTACAGTATTCATGTAATCGGTTGTTGTGGGTTCAGGAAATGGCTAAATCAGAACTACAGTTGAAAGCTAGAGAATTTCGTAAAGAAGGTATTAGCATAAGAGAAATTGCTAGAATTTTGGGTGTGGCAAAGAGTTCGGTGAGTTGGTGGGTACGAGATATAGAATTATCGGAAATCCAAAAAGCCCGCCTAAAATCTTCAGAGATTAAGGGCCGAGAGCTGGGACTTTTTAAAACGATGCAGATTAAAAGAGAAAAAAGAATAGAATATGTTGAAAGTTATTATAGAGCTGGGGCTAGCAGGATGTCCGTTTTATCAGAAAGAGAGCTATTTATCCTGGGGGTAGGTTTATACTGGGCTGAAGGAGGGAAGTCTGCAAAGAACCGAAGGGTTGAATTTTGTAATTCTGATCCTGAAATGATAAAATTTCTTTTACTTTGGCTTGAAAGTTGTTTTCTAGTTCCAAAGGAAGATATAAGATGTGTAGTCGGCATTAACCAAATTCATGAATCCAGAGATGGTTTGGTTAAGAATTATTGGTCAGAGAAGATCGGAGTTCCTTTAGAACAGTTCAGGAAGACTAGTTTTAAAAAAGTAATTAATAATAAAGTTTACGAAAATTTTAGTGAACATTATGGAACTTTGACAGTTTTGGTCGCTAAATCCAGCCGTCTTTATTATGAAATAATGGGATTAATTAAGGGTTTAACTCAGACAAATATAATGGCAGCGTAGCTCAGTTGGTTAGAGCGGACGGCTCATAATCGTCAGGTCACTGGTTCGAGTCCAGTCGCTGCTACTTAAAATGCAAGACAAAAAAGTTAGTCCCTGGAAAAAAATATCCTCAAAAATTGTTTATGAGAATGAATGGTTTTTGGTGAGGGAGGATGAGGTCGAGAAGCCGGGGAATAGGGAGGGAATTTACGGAGTGGTTCAGACTCCGCCTTCGGTTTTTGCGGTGGCTTTGAATGATGAAAATGAAGTTTACCTGGTAGGGCTTTTCCGGTATCCGGTTGATAAATATGGGCTGGAGGTTCCGGCGGGGAGTTCGGATAATGAAGATTTGTTGGAAGCTGCTAAGAGAGAATTACTTGAGGAGACTGGGATTAAGGCTAAAACATGGGAGAAGGTGGGGGCTTTTACTCCCTTGAATGGTATTTCTAATGAAGTGAGTAATGTGTTTATTGCAAGGAATCTCGAGGAAACAGGAAGTGAGCCGGATGTTAATGAGGGAATACTGGAAGTTAGAAGAGTGCCTTTATCTGAAGTTAATAATTTGATAAGATCGGGAGAGATTTCAGACGGGCAGACTATCTCTGCTTTGACTTTAGTCAGATTGCACTTGGAGAAAAGATGATACTTTACGAACACGAAGGTAAAAAAATATTTCAGGACGCAGGGATTAGTATTCCTAATGGGCAGATTGTCACGACTACTGCAGATTCGCTTAGTATTCCATTTCCAGTTGTTTTAAAAGCTCAGGTTTTGTCTGGTAAAAGAGCTGATGCCGGAGGGATTTTATTTGCTAAGGATAAGGCTGAGTATGACGCGGGAATTGTTACATTGCTTCAAGCAACTATTAATAAGGAAAAAGTTGAACAGGTTTTGGTTGAAGAGATGGTTGATATAAAAAAGGAATATTATGTGTCTTTAACATACGACACTAGCTTCAGACAGCCAATTCTAACTTTTTCAGAGTCTGGTGGAACCGGAATAGAGAATAGGAAGTCTGAGGTTTTTCCGATTAATCCTCTTGATCCATTGGCTGGCTTGACTACTCCGTTTGAGGAATCGTTCTTGAAGCAATTAATTGCGGCGTTTTTCGAAGCTGATGCTTTACTGATGGAGATAAATCCGTTGGTTGTGACCTCAAAAGGTGAGTGGGTGGCGCTTGATGCGAAAGTGAAACTTGATGATTTTGCAAAACCGCGGCACAAAGAGTGGGATTATTCTCCCCGGAGTGCGCCAGGACATAATCCAACAAAAGGTGAGATCGAGGCGAAGAAGATTGACGAGGGGGATTATCGGGGGACTGCGGGATCGTCATATTTTGATATTGAAGGCGGTGATATTGCGGTTTTATCTTCAGGAGGGGGAGTATCACTGACTGCTCTTGATTCGTTGATTAATTATGGGGGGAAACCGGCTAATTTTACTGAATATTCCGGAAACCCACCAAAGGAGAAAGTTGCTAAATTAACAAAAGTGGTTTTGGATAAGCCAAATATTAACGGGCTTTGGGTTATTGGGACAGTTGTGGCAAACTTTACAGATATTTATGTGACTTTATCAGGATTTATAGAGGGGCTTAAAGAGACTGAGAAGCTTTTGGGTGCTAAATTTGATTTTCCGATTGTTATTAGGCGCGGAGGGCCGAGAGTGGAGGAGGCTTATGAGATGTTAAGGGGAGTTAAAGATTTTGATTTGCATTTACAGGGTGAGGAAACTTCGATAGCGCAATCGGCTAAGATTATGGCGGAATTGGCTCGTGAATATGCCGAGAAGAAAGGGGAAAACCAGAGTTAAGGTATTTTCTCGCTTCGCTCGTAAAATAATATGAGACTTTTAAAAAACGGTGC
>CAYNRM010000065.1:5058-7447 GCA_964399555.1 uncultured Gammaproteobacteria bacterium
GTGCAAGAATAATAGGGCAGGGATTGACTGGGACTGAGGGGGCGAGAGCTTTGCCAAGGATGACTTCGTATGGGACGCAGATTGTGGCCGGGGTGACTCCCGGGAAAGGTGGTCAGGAAGTTGAAGGGGTACCGGTTTTTAATACTATAAAAGAGGCAATTGAGGCGGTTGGAGAAGTTGACGGGACAGTTCAGTTTGTGCCGCCTTTATTTGTTAAGGGGGCTGTTAAAGAAGCTATCGAGGCAGGACTTAAGTTTATTTTGATTAGTGCTGAAAAAGTGCCAACTTCGGATGAGGCGTTTATGTATGCGATGGCTCAGGAGAGCGGGGCGAGTATTATCGGACCTAACTCGGTCGGGCTTTTGAGTACCCATAATAGGATTAGATTGGGGTTAATTGGAGGATCGGATCCGGAGAAAGTTTTTGTGCCGGGGGAAATTGCGATTGTTTCTAAGTCCGGGTCGATGACTGCTGAGATTGGTTTGCATTTGAAGAATAATGGTTTGGGGACTTCATGGGCTGTGGGAATTGGAGGAGATATTATTGAGGGGACTGATTTTGTGGACTTTTTGCTTGAGCTTGAGGATGATCCGGAAACGAAGGCTTCAGTTATTTTTGGAGAATTAGGCGGGACTTATGAGGAGAAAGTTGGGGAATTCGTGAAGCAGGGGAAGATTAAAAAGCCAGTAGTGGCTTTGATTGCGGGTGATTTTACTACCAAGCTTCCGAATGAGGTTCAATTTGGACACGCGGGGGCGATTATTGAAGGAGAGCGAGGGCTGCCTGAGTATAAGAGGAAGCTTTTAGAAGAATCAGGAGTGAGTGTTGCAAAAAGTATTGATGAAATAGCGCCATTGCTGAAGACAGCAATGGAATAACCAATATTTAATATTGGAATTTGTTTGGAAAACTTGTATCTTGTTTCTTGGAGACTTTGTATAGATTATGGCCATTACGATTACACATTTAGAAGATGATGAAACAAAGCCGGCTTTGTTTGCGGGGCGGGATCATTTGGAGATGGCACAATCAAGTTCGTTTACGCAAATGATTTTTGAGATGTTGACTGAGCGAAAACCTAACGAGGCTGAAGTGAAATTGCTTAATCTAATTCTTAATCTTTCGGCAGATCATGGACCTAATGCGCCTTCGGCTGTGGCTACAATTAGCGCTACGAAAGAAGATAAGACAATGGGTGAGTCAGTCGGGTTAGGTATGGCTCAAATTGGGGATCGGCATGGTGGGGCAGGCGGGCCTTTGATGGAGATTTTGTATAGGGTACAGGGTAAAGGGTACAGGGTACAGGAATTGGTGGAGGAGTACTTGAAAGAGGAGAAAAGGATTCCGGGGATGGGGCATCGGGTTTACAAGGATATGGATCCGCGGGCTCAGTTAATTATGAACACAGCTGTAGAAAATGGGGTTGGGGAAGAGTTTGTGAAAATGGTTAATGAGATTCGTGATGAGCTTGAGAAGCAATCGGGGAAGAGCTTGCCGGTTAATATTGACGGGGCCATTGCGGCGGTTTTTTGTGGATTTGGGTTGAAGCCGGAGCTGGGGATTGCGGTATTTATTATTGCCAGAGCGCCCGGGCTTTGTGCGCACTTTATAAATAATTCTTAACTAATCCGACAGGCGCCGGAGATCCTTTGCTTCACTCATTATGACACTTGGTGTCACTTGAAAATTTTCACGGGATCTGCCTATAATATTTGACTGCTCAGAGACGGACCTGAGTTTGATTTTATATGGTCAAAGGTCTGTCGCTTCTTTTTCTTGGATTTGGGGTCTTCGTTTTAATGCAAATTGTTATGCCGTTTGTTTCGTTTAAGGCTTGGGAGATTTTTGCATTAGGTTACGAAACTGCGTTAATTGATCCGACTTCGGTTAGTGCTAATGGTGATTTAGCTCCTCAGTTTGAAATTGAAACTGTTAATAATTTTCCGGCATTTATAGGAAGACCCCGTAAAGAGCCACCTTCGTTTAAAGAGTTTAAGGTCTCAATTCCTAAGATTAAGCTGGAGTCGTCAACTGTGGCGGTTGAGAGTTTGAAATTTGAACAAACGATGGCACATCTTCCGGGCTCGGCTTTGCCAGGAGAAAAGGGGAATATGTTTATAACCGGGCATTCGATGTTGCCTAATTTTGCTTCCAAGGGGACGAAAGCGTATTTTGCAAAACTGCCTGATGTTAAAAAAGGGGACGAGATTATTATTGATGCTTTAGGGCAGAGGTATGTTTATACAGTTTCAGAACTTAAGATTGTTGATCCTAATGATATAAGCGTAATTTTGCCGCCTGATTCAACGGGGAGATACATTTCTTTGATGACTTGTGTGCCGCCGGGGTTTAATACGAAGAGGTTGATAGTGATAGGTAAGTTGAATAT
>CAYNRM010000066.1:0-7437 GCA_964399555.1 uncultured Gammaproteobacteria bacterium
GGACTATTCCGGTACATTAAACCTTTCGATCAGCCCCTTATATCAATATATTCGGGACTTTTCTGAGCATAGCGCCCCGTCAGGAGCGGGTGAGGGGGATCGAACCCCTTACGTTCACTTTGGAAAAGTGACATTCTACCGATGAATTACACCCGCGTGGGATATATTTTACCAGATTAAATACAAAAATCCATATTACCATAGCTTAAGCTGTGCTATTATCAAATTAGCTTCATATGCGGCACTTAAAGTTTAGATTCGATTCTTGGTGGGTGGGTTTAATTCTCATTGCGATCTTTCTCCGTCTCGTTTTTGCCGGCCTCTTCTTTCATACCGATTTAAAAGGTCACTACATGGAAGCCAATCTGGCCATAGGTAATATTGCAGCAGGGTATGAGCAGGGAATCAAGCAGAATACTCCTTTGCACTATCCGCCGGTTATTTATGTTCTATACAACACTCACCGCTACGTAAACGCCTGGATGTTTAGTCCCAACTTCCAAGGCTGGCTTAATGACTCAAGCTTCCTTCATTTAGAGAATAACCCTAGTATGTTTCGCGATCTGTTTGTTATGAAGCTGCCAATTCTACTGTTTGATTTTCTAGCAGCTATGCTTCTAATAGCACTCGCTCCAATCGGCAGAAAACGTTTGGCTGCAGCTTTATGGCTTCTAAACCCATTCTCCATATATGCCATTTATTTCTTCGGCCAATTCGACATTATAGCAGCCTTCTTTGTATTACTTTCTATTTATCTATGGCGTAAGAATAAATTAACCTTCGCCTATGGAATACTCGGCTTGGCAGCAGCAGTAAAGGTTTTTCCTCTCCTTCTACTGCCAATCTTCTTAATTTATGACGGTCGTTCCATTCTTAAAAAGATATCCGGTGTCATTTCCTTTGCTGTAGTATTTCTACTTTGCCTGGCTCCAATCTTGACTTCGGTAGTTGCTTTGAAATCAGTTTTTCTTTCTAATCTAACGAACGGGTTATTCAAAGCCTCTATAGAATTAGGAGGTGGCAAGTCTTTACCGATATTCTTAGTGGCCTATCTTTTAATTCTTGGGGTACTGCTCCTTAACTATATAAAAAAACCTCTCCTAGAATCAGTCGTTTTTATCGTCTTAGCCTTACTTCTAACCCTCAGTAATTTTCATCCTCAATGGATGGTTTGGTTGATGCCTCTTCTGGTTCTGCTCCTAGTTAAAAAAGTTATTGGCTGGGTTGAAACGTTAGTTTTCTTGATCGCTTACTTGGGTGTAAGTCTATTAATAGATGATAAATTCGTCGGTCTGGGAACTCTAAAAGCCATCAATCAGAGCTTTGATTCAATTCCATCAATACGCTTATTTGTTGATAAAGTCGGCTTAGGTGCTCAGATACAAAGTCTACTGAGTGCTTTGCTAGTCGTTTGCACAGGTCTATTTAGTTTTCAGATCTTCAGAGGTAATTTTAATTTCAGAACATTAGGTTTTGACAAGATAAGCCTCTTAAAACTTTTTCCGGTTTGGCTAATTTCATTAGTTATTTTTATCCTTTTAGCTCATATTCCACTCATGCTCTTCGGTCGCTTAATTGATTCATCCCGTAATGCCGAACAAAGCCGAATAATTTTGGTTGAGAATACATCAGTTACTCAAAACATAAAAATCAATAACAATAATTTTAATGGACTTGAAGTCAGGTTTAAAAATATTAGCTTGAGGAATAGAAGTAACATTACTATCTCATTAGCTTCTAAAACTGGTTTCTCCGTTTTCAATCAAAAAATTAATGCAGGTTCGATAGGGGATGACTATAATTTAATGTTTAAATTCCCAGCTATTCCAGACTCAGCTGGCCAAACTTATGCACTAACAATTAATCAGCCAGAAATAGTTAAGAAAGAAGAGGAGTTAGTTATCCCATATGACGGAGAAACTTATGAAACGGAAATTATAGTAAACAATATTCCTCAAAACGGATCGCTTTCCTATACAGCTTTTCATTCTACAGGCAGCTTTCTAGACAACTTAAACTACAGTTTCAAATCAATTCTAAGTAAGATTTAGCTTGAGAAATCTGTAACTCTCTTAACATCCCTATACCCAATATCTTTTCTATAATGCAATAAATCCTCTCCATTTTCTCCCGGAATAGAAACTTTCTCTAATGCTCTGTACGCCTTCTCTCGAGCTTCTAAAACATCTTTACCCTCCGCAACCACATAAAATAATCTTCCGCCATTTGCAATATATCTACCATCTACAACTTTCGTTCCTGATCCATAAACTCTAACTCCTGGCTCTTGAATCAGCTTATTTAAACCGACTATTTCCTTACCTTTCACTTTGGAATAATCCTCCGGATACCCAAGTGAACAGGCAGCAACAACAATTCTGGCTCGGCCGTCGTATTGAATTTGAGTTTGATTTAATTTACCTTCATTAATAAGTAGGCCAATTTCATAAATGTCATTATGAATACCAGGCATAATACACTCAATTTCCGGATCTCCCCATCTGGCATTAAATTCAATGATGTAGACCTTTTTTAAGTTCCCTTCGGTAACCACAATTCCTCCCAAATACAAAACCCCCTGATAAGGTAAATTTTCTTTCTTAAGTCCCTCAAAAGTTTTCTCAAAAATCTCATCAATCTGCGTTTGAATGTTGGCATCGATTACCAAAGGTGGGGAAGAGCAGCCCATCCCGCCTGTGTTCGGGCCCTCATCATTATCAAAAGCCCGCTTATGGTCTTGTGCCGCGCCCATAAACTGAAAAGAATTACCATCTGAAACCACAAAAGCCGAGAATTCCTCTCCAATAAGCGCCTGCTCAATAAGAAAAGTCTGTCCCGCAGTTCCAAATTTCGCCATCTCCTCGATCGCAACCTCAGCTTCCATGTTATTCCGCGCCGGAATCACTCCTTTTCCCTCAGCTAATCCTGCCGCTTTAATAAACCAGGCCTGATCTTTCTGGGTTCTTAAAAATTGAATCCCTTCTTCCTGGTGACTGCAGACTTTATATGAAGGAATTGGCAAAAAATTCTTACTCATAAAATCCCGACTCCAGGCTTTATCCCATTCAATCCTCCCCACACTATGCGAAGCCCCTACCACCTTAAACCCGTTTTGCCGCAACAAATCTGATACCCCGGCTTCTACAGCATTATCCTGAGCCACATTAATCAAAGAAACCTGAAATTCCTGACAAATCTTGAGTATCTCTTCTTTGGAGGTTGTTTTAAGTTGCGGGTAAATATGCACCGGCTTATTTGTATTAATATGCATCAAATCATTCCCGGGGATCGCAATAATCTCATCAACCTTAGGAGATTTAGCATAGGCATCAACCAAAGCTGCCCCTCTTCCACCGGCATCAATAATAGCCACAATAGTCTTCATAATTTGTCAATCCCTGCTTGTCATTCTGAACTTGTTTCAGAATCTTCCATTTACTTTATAACAAGCTAAATTAAAACTTGAGATATTACTTCATTAATTCTCTGCAATTCTTCTTGACCAGCTGGTTTTGCATTAGCAAAATTCAAATCTCCCTCACTGTCTAAAGGCACCAGATGAATATGAGTATGTGCGACTTCCAAACCCGCCACCATAACCCCAATTTTACCTGTTTTAGGCTTCAATCCTGATTTAAGTTTATCGGCAACCGGCTTACTAAATTTAATAAGCTCAGCAAGCTCAGAGTCTTCCATGTCAAATAAATAATCAGAATGTTTCTTAGGAATAACTAAAGTGTGTCCGGGTTTAATAGGGGAAACAGAAAGAAATGCCAAATTTTTCTCGTCCTCCCAAACTTTGAAAGAAGGAATCTCGCCTTTGACTATCTTGCAAAAGATGCAGTCCATTTGGATAGATTATACATTCGAATTCTTCAAGTAAGTAGTGGGAATTTTTTGAACTTGAAAGCAGAACTCTGTAATCCGTAAATCGTCAAATATTCAATATCAAGAATATCTCACCTCACACTTCAAAGTATCCAGACCGTTATCCCTTAAGATATTTCTTTGAACTTTGTTTTGGCGGTAGGCTGCCTTTTAAGCTGGAAATATCGCTTACTAATTTTTCCAAATCATCTTCTATATTCTTAAGCGAAATCTTAGCTTCTTCTTCACGCATATCTTCCTTAATATCCTCAGCCTGAATATCATCAATTTCCTCCGAAATCTCTTCTTGCATTTCCTCAAGCCCCTCAACGTCTTCCTGAATCTCCTCGATATCCTCTTCGACTTCCTCCAATGACTTAGTATTGCGATTGACAGTAATCTGGATAAAAAGTGATAAATAAATAGCCTCAATAGAAAGAACCGTTGTCAGAACCAGTAACACCCGGTCCAAACTCACTCCTACTAACAAGAGCAGAAAAAAACTCCCAAAAACAGCAGAATGCACAATAACAGAAACCGGCGTCCCGATCGATGTAGTTATACTAAAAGCAATTTTCTCAAGCTCATTCAAAGCTTTATCTTTTTTATTTTTTGCAACCATAAATTTATTCTCCCTGTGTTAATTTTGTCAGAATCCCGAACGTAAATACAACCCGCTAATATAAAGTAGTAGGTGCTAATTATAAGTTTTCAACGGTGAATATGTCAACTATAGGATATTGTTAAGTCTTCTTGATGACTTTTTGGTAGTAAATAAATGTTGTAGAAGTGAGTATAAATCTAATGAAAAAGCTAACTATACTTATAGCAAATTGCCCTATTTGAGATTCAGCCGGAACTAATAGTGCGAGTAAAAAAGCAACTAGATTTATAACTGTTAAATAGAAAAGATATGGCAAATTTCTAAAGGCTGTTAATATGCTTCTTCTCATAGATTCAAACAGTCCTTTATTCTCTAACGAAAAGTAGAAAGATGTAAATTCAAAAATCAGAAGTAAAATGCTTAACACTGCAAAGAAAATTTTCCACCAGATGAGAGAACTTTTAGCAACCACCTGGATTTGAGCCTGACTTAAAGGAATTATGCTGTAAATTGCTATTACCAGAGCTATAAGGATCACAGCTAGAATAAAGAAAATCAGAAGACCGGGTAAAATTATCCGTTTAGTACTCTTCAAAGTTATTAACAATATACCTTTATAATTTGATTTCCCGTTCAGTTGTTTTTTTTGCAGAAAAAGAGGCAGGGACATATTAAAACTGCTGCTTAAAAGAAGTGCAATTAAGTTAAGTGTTCCAAAAAGAGAATCGTGAATAAATATACTTAGAAAAGAGAAGAGTGAAAGAGGGAGGCTTATTAGAAAAATGTCCAGGCTACTTTTGGCTAGTGTAAATCCTTCCTGTAAACACTGTAAAAAAATCTTCGGCTTCATAGAGGAGATCATAGCAGAGTAGCTTGGAATATAGAGAGTTTGGGGTGGTGACCAGGGAAGAATCCTTTTTGCAAAGCAAAAAGTTGAACCAAATCAGAGATTTAGTTAAATTCCCTTTGCCTCAAACCAAATTCAGAACCCAGTATAAATACTGGAACCTGAATCTGGTCGGGTCTCTAAGACAGACCTTGAACTTTTTATACCACTTCGAGAATCAATAAACAAATACTGGGACACCGCTACTATAAATTACGCTTTCTTAAGCCAGGTTACGCTCGCACCAGAGAACGAAATTTCGTATAATAGTAGGTATGTCTACTAACGATTATGTTGATAATACGCCACATGGCGCACTTTTAGGTAAAGATACAAAACCTGTTAAAAATCCAGTTAAAGAAGTCGTGGAAGTTATGCGTCGCGTAGAGGTGAAAACGCCTGATGCAGCCAAAAATGAAAAAAGTATAATAGATAAAGACGGCAAGCGAATTACGCTAAATGATGAAGACGTTCGATTCAATTATTTCAAAGGTAGATTTGTCCCTATAGATAAAAAGAAGTAGTTTCTTATTAAGGATAAGTATCTTGAACCAATATGTATGTTAATACCGACAATGAGTTTATTCATAATCATGTAACCGACTCCTTGTATGTGAAAATAATCGAAGAGCTTCGAACCACCGTATACGGCGCAAAGAAAAAAGTCAGTGGTAGAAAGCGAGAACTAACCCGCGAAATTCTTCGTCATTACCTGTTCATTCTTTCAATGACTGGGGGATATGAATTCTCGGCTGAAAATGCAGGTTTACCCGAAAAAAGAAGACAGAAATACATGTCAGAATCTGAATCATTTCGTGGGGTATCTAAGCTGGCAAAGAATAATGTTTCCCTTCGGTCAAGAATGGCTGTAGCTCAGTCGATAATGGGACGAAAGCCCAGTTTCTACAAACTTATTAATCCGTCGAATAAACAGCCCGTTTATATAGAGTTAAAAGAAATAACTCCAAACGTGAATGCCGCAATGTGGTGGTTAGAAAAAGTAGATAAAATTGGTAATGAAGGAGAAGAAGATCCATACAAAAATCCAGGTCTTGGTGCGCCACGTAATGAACATGAAGCGGCATTACTTGAAGGACTATTGAATAGTCACTATGACTACGTCAAAAAGAAAGAATCTTTAATTCAAGACAAATAGGATTACGTTCGGTGCTTTTTCCATAACTCATTGAGGTCATGTTCTTTGAAATTCCACACCCAGCCTGGAATTAGAGGCGAATTAGATCGTGCAATCTGGTAGTCATGTGCTAGGCGAATAGCATCAATATCTTTAACAGTCCGCTTGTCTGCCAAAGCACACGCCCTATTTTCGATATCTTTAGCATCATTAGCAAATTGCCAATAATTTATTCCCATTCGCAAATAACCTGTGGCAACTACGAATTGTATCGCGGTTAATAGAACAAACGATAAATTTTGTCCCCCAGATTGCGTCTGAATTGCGATTATGGCGGTGAACACAGTAAAGATCAGGATTGCGGCACTCAAAGCAAAAATAACCTTAGCGATTAAGAAAAGCTGGTGCTTCGAATAAAACGCACTCTGCATTATGTTATCAACTAATCGTTTCGCAGACGCGTCTTTTTTAGAATCAAAGTATTTATGATCGTCTTCATCATCAAATGTGGCTAGCACGCTTTTAGGAACGTTTAACAACACATCAGATAATGTTTTTTTATCGACAGCCCAGCCAATCCCATTCCACATTTCAAATTGTCTCAATGCCCATTCGCCAGTATTCTTTGCATTATCAGAAGCCCATTGGGCAAAAAAGTAAAAAATAATCAGCCCTGTAGAAAGAAGAGCTGAAATAAAAGCGGTGCAAGTAAAGATACTTGCGATTAATCCCAGAATCACGATTCCAGCATTTGAATAGTTCGCATAGCTCCACCACTTTTTTGCTTCTTCAAACTCACCTTTTTTAAGACTGTTAAGATTAAGATTTTGTTCGGAAATAGGCATATTATTGATAGTCTGGGAAATTCGGTAAAACTGATTGCCAGGTACGTATTGCAGTATCGTGTTGTCCAAGTAGATCAAACATAGCCGCGTTTCCTAAATG
>CAYNRM010000067.1:0-7388 GCA_964399555.1 uncultured Gammaproteobacteria bacterium
ATCTTAATGCGTGTTAGGGCCGGAGAAAAAGTAGCCGCCGCGACAATCATCGGCCAAAAAGACAAAGAATTTGAAGTGTTAGAAGACACTGCTGCTGTCAAAAAACCAAAAGACAAATAATCTCTGTCGTCATTGCGAACGTAGTGAAGCAATCTCACATTCTCAATCTAAAATCCCATATTGGCATTTGTAATCCATAAGAATTAAAATAAACGCATGCAAAAGTTCAAACAACTCCTTTGGGAAAAATTTCTTACAAATCTCGTAGTCCTTTATTTCGGTATAGGTTTAATTTTCGCGATTCTTTTTGCAATATACTACCGCTGGGAATGGTTCGGCTATTTTTCCCCAGGCTTCTTCTCCGTCCTAATAACCTGGCCCTTCCAAGCCTGGGGCTTCATAAACGACCTCCTATACTACGGCCTTGCCGGAACCCCTTCACCTCTTTAGTTTGATTTCCTAAATCCTATAGTGTGTAATTATACTCGTAATTATGTCCGAGAGACTAACTAATCCCCAATTAAAAATGACTTTTGCCGGAGAAAGTGATGTTCTACGCGCCCTAAAAAACAGGCTCAACATTCTAACAGCGAAACAAAAGTCGTCGTCATCATACCAGGAGGAGGACAACAGGGAATTTTCGCAACAGGTGCAGCGGAGACTATCCACAAAGAAGGTCTTACTGGAGGAATAAACATACTAATTTGCTCCTCAGCAGGAGCCGGTTCAGGATATTTTCTGATCGCAGGACAGGAGAATGCATCAAACATTTTCCATACAAGAAACCCTGACAACGAAATGGTGAAACTTGGGAGATCACCAGTTTTGGATATTGGAACTCTTGGAAGGATGTTTCGCGATGAATACCCGATCAATCAGGAGGCCTTCAAAAGAAATAAAACCAGATTACTAGTTGGCCTTACCTCTGCAAGGACTGGTGAGGAAGTAATGGTTGATGCTGGTAAATTGAAGAATCCTTTGTCCCCAGTTATCGCGACTATGCTAGTGCCTTTTATCTCCGGTCTGCCGAGTCCTACTGTCAAAATTAATGGAGAAGGATACTATGATGGAGGAATTCCAAACCCACTCCCTATGAACAGAGCTTTGGAGCAAGATCCTACTCATATTCTAGTTTTAGCACCAGTTCCCTTAGATTTTAGAATCCAGCAAAGCCCTATGGTAGAAAACACAATCCACTGGATGGTAACACGCGGTCTCCTTCCTAAAATAGGACATGCATTGGCTGATTTCCCCAGAAACTTTAACACAGGTTACGATGAACTTCAGGCTTGTGTTAATGGAAATGCAGAAATTAATGGAGTAAAAATAGCAGTTATTGCACCTACAAACTTTATTGACCCACTCTCAATGAAAAAATCAGAACTATACGAAAGACAACAAAATGCCAAATTGTTTACAAGTCAGCTTTTACAACAAGTTTAGTCAGTAATTAAACTCACTCCACGCTGAAGCAAATTATTTCTTAGCAGCAAAGTCACGAATCACCAACGACAAAATTGTTGAAGCAACAGACAAAACAATCGCCCCCAATATCGCTGGAGCCCAACCATCAACTAAAAATCCAGGAACAAACAGGGAAGTAAGCCTTAAAACAATAGCATTCACTACAAAAATAAATAAACCTAAGGTGATTACCGTAAGTGGTAATGTCAAAAAGAGAAGTACCGGTTTAATAAAAGTATTAATTAGCCCGAGTACAATCGCCGCTAAAATAGCGGAGGTTATCGAATCAACCTTAAATCCAGGCACTAAGTAAGCTGTTATAAGTAGAGCTAAAGTATTTAAAAGTAGCGATATCAAAAGTCCCATAAATTAATTATTACAGTTTCTGCTTAGATTGCAATTAGCCAAAATTAATCGTTCCATTAGCAATTAAGATAAGCAGCCAACCTAACCCTACCATCAACATACCGATAGCTAACCTCATCAATCCTTTAGATTCCTGTTTCCAGCTATTAACAGCATTAAGCTTCAATCCACCTGCAACCATCAGTAAAATGATTATCAAAGGTGCCACAAAAATAACATTGTAAAGTAGGAGCATTAAAAACGCAGTAAAATCAAAATTCAAAGATAAAATTGTAATAATAGCCAGGTACGGAGCACCAGTGCATGGGAGTTCAACCCCCGCCACAAACATCCCCATCAAAAAAACACCCGGTACAGTAATGTTCTTCGACATCTTATGGATCCTGTCCAAAAACACTGTTGGAATTCCCAACGAGAATCCCTTCCCATACCAAAAATAGTCCTTAATCTCAACAAACCCGAACAAAATAATTAATATTCCAACCCCGATCGACAAATATTCAGTAATAAATAGTGGAATCTTTGCTAGAAAATAGAGAAGTCCGAATCCTGCAAGCAGATAAGTTAAAAAAATTGCAAATATATAAAGTCCACCTAAAAACAACATCTTGCCTACTTTATGCCCCTGACCCATAATCACTGAGATCATCAAAATCAAAACTCCAATTGCACAGGGGTTAATCGAATCAACCGCAGCTGATCCTACAACTAGCCCCAATGTCGGTATATCTACATTAATTCCATTCATATAATTACTCCGATTTTAACTTACCTAACTGTTCCTGAACCTGGTAACTTTGGCATAATTTATCTGTTCTTTCTTTGGGTTGATCAAATTCAACTATAATACAATCCCCAGGCGGCACACCGCTATCTCCCGACAAAATATGATCCTCCGGATACTGCAACTTCTCCTGAGAGAAATTAGCACCCTCTGTTCTATACACGAAAACCTGAATCATCCCCGGCTCACCGTTACAAAAATCTCCATTACTTACATTCATAACTGTCCCATCATTAAGTGGAGTAACCAGGTTCTGGCTCGTTAAATTACCTCCAATAACATTAAAGAATCTACCTAACTGTACCTCTTCATCACCGAGAACAACTCCCTCAACATGAACTCTTTTATCATTATGCTCATGAAAAACTGGTGTCCCTATCTTATTTGACCAGCCCACTGGGTCAACCAAGTCAACTTCTTTTCCACAATTCCAGATCTCAAAATCAGCATGCCAATGAACCGGCCCCCCTGTAATTGACCTTTCATTTTTATATATAGTCGAGGCAGAAAGATAAAGGGTATTCAAAGAAATAGTCGCAATCATCAAAACAAACAACACCAACTTCAATCCATCGCTCGGCTTTTTTACCAAAGCTGCTATAAACACTAATACCACCAAAACAACAGTCGCAATAATAGTAAAGAATATAGAGTTATCCCTAACAATAGAATCAAGATTACTGACGTTGCCCGAGTCAAAACTGCCTGTTATAAGAAAATGTAATAAATCCACTTATACTTAATATATCGGAAAACGAAATCAATGTCCATTTTCCAATTTGCTTCGCAATAGCATTTAAAAAACTCACCGCACAATATACAATTGAGATTCAATGGACAACTTCTTTTCAATCTCCACAATAGATACAGCTTCAAAGTTAAAAACTGATCTAAAACAGGGCCTAAGTTCTGCTGAGGCTTCTCAAAGACTTACCCAATACGGCTCAAACGAACTAAAGCAAACTAAAGGCAAAAACCCCTTGATGATCCTTTTTTCCCAGTTCACAGACCTACTGGTGATAATTCTAATCCTAGCCTCATTAGCTTCTTGGTTCCTGGGAGAAGGAGTAGACGCCATCATGATAGTTATCATCGTCATCATGAACGCCGTCATCGGTTTCATCCAGGAATACCGCGTCGAAAAAGCCATCGAGCACTTAAAGAAAATGGTCACCTCTAATCAATTAGTTTATAGAGACGGCAAAATAATCCAGATCTCTTCAACTGAATTAGTACCCGGAGATCTGGTTGCTCTGGAAGAAGGTCAAAAAATTACAGCCGATATAAGATTAACTGACGCTATAAACCTGCAAACTGTCGAAGCCCCGCTAACCGGCGAATCAACTCCCGTCAGCAAGAATATTGATACTTTGCAAGGAAAATTAACTATCGGAGATCAAAAAAACATGGTCTTTTCCGGAACAATCGTTTCAGCCGGAAAGGGAACAGGTGTTGTTGTTGGCACAGGTATGAACACCGAAATCGGTAAAATTGCCCATCTCGTTTCCTCTCAAGCCGATGTCCAAACCCCAATGCAAATAAAACTCGACAAACTTGGCGCCTTAATTGGAAAAATAGTACTCATAATCGCCATTGTAGTCGGCCTCGAAGAGGTCTTCATACATCAGGGCTCATTAATAGAGGCCATAATCTCCGCAATCGCCCTGGCAGTAGCCGCTATCCCCGAAGGCCTTCCCGCCGTAGTAACAATTTCCCTGGCTCTGGGAACAAAGCGCTTACTCGCTCATAAAGCTTTAATAAGAAACTTACCAGCAGCCGAAACTTTGGGCTCTACAGAAGTAATCTGTACTGATAAAACTGGAACTTTAACCGCAGGTGTAATGAATGTCAGAAAAATATACTTTAATGAGATTTCCTTAAATTTAGATGCTAAATCAAAAACCAAAATCCCTGATAACTTAAACAAACTACTAGAAATAGGAATTCTCTCAAGCAACGCCCGCAAATCTGATGAAAACTTCGTTGGCGATCCCACAGAAATAGCTCTAATTAAAATTGCCATGGAGAACGGTGTTGACCAGGACACTCTACTCAAAAAATACGACAGGGTAGGGGAGGTCCCATTTACTTCAGACAGAAAAATGATGACCACAGTCTCAAAAGGCGAGGGGGGTGAGATAGTAACTTCAAAAGGATCAGTCGAAGCTATCTTAAAAATCTCAACCCAAATAGAAATTAACGGCAAAATAGAAAAACTAACCGAAGCCCACAAAAAGAATATTTTAAATCAAAACGAATCTCTAGCCAAAGAAGCACTCAGAGTCCTCGCCTTCGCATACAAAACATCTGTCATTTCGAGCGCAGTCGAGAAATCTGTAGATACTAATAATGCTGAAAAAGATCTTATTTTCATTGGCCTGCAAGCCATGATGGATCCCCCAAAAGAAGGAGTAAAAGAAGCAATCGAAGTTTGCCAAAAAGAAGCCGGGATTAGAGTCATCATGATAACCGGCGACCATTTGATCACTGCCCAGGCAATAGCTAAAGAAGTAGGCATAGTAGGGGAGGCAATCACCGGAGAGGACCTGGACAAGATAACCCAGGACGATTTCGTTAAAAGAGTCGAACAAATTAACATCTACGCCAGAGTTAACCCTGAACACAAGCTCAGAATCGTCAATGCCTTAAAAGCCAAAGGCTATCAGGTCGCAATGACAGGGGACGGCGTCAACGATGCTCCAGCCCTAAAAGCCGCCGATATTGGCATCGGCATGGGCGTCACAGGAACTGATGTAGCCAAAGACTCATCTGATATGATTTTACTTGATGACCATTTCGGAACCATAGTAAAAGCAGTTAGAGAAGGAAGAGGTATCTACGAAAACATCAGAAAATTCGTAGCTTATTTATTATCAGCCAACGCCATGGAAGTCATGATCATCTTCTTCTCAATCCTCCTGGGTTGGCCGCTACCTTTATTACCAATCCACCTTTTATGGATTAATTTAGTAACCGACGGCCTACCCGCGGTTGCTCTCGGAGTAGATCCCGCCAGACCAAATATCATGACTTCTCACCCTAAAGAATTTAAACAACAAATCGTCAACATGGCTTTCTTCAAATTTTTAGCCGTAATCTCTGGCTTTGTCACAATCGCCGTATTAATAATAATTGGCCTGATGAAAAACGAACCCTTACACGAACAGACCATGGCCTTCACCTCGGTTGTTATCTTCGAAATGATAATTATTTGGGCCATCCGCTCTCAATACAAACTTTCTCTATTCTCAAATAAATACCTCGTCCTCGCTGTCGGCGCCTCACTAATACTCCAACTTTTAGTTCTCTACCTGCCGCTCCAAATTGGCAGCTCCAGTCTTCAGGAATTATTCAAAGTTACCCCTCTGGGAATAACCGACTGGGCAATAATCCTGGGCACAGGTTTAACCCTAGGACTGCTTTGGAGAGTAATTCTCCCTAGATTCGTTATCAGTTTTAACCCCGAAATGAGTTTTGAAGAAAAGATTATTACTGAATTGTCCCGAGAAGAGCCATCGCCACACTAAAATAAATTAACAAACTCACCATATCCTGGATCGCAGTCGTAAAAGGGCCACTTCCAACAGCTGGATCCTTACCCAGACCTTTTAGAACAATCGGTGTAATACACGCTAAAACAGTCGCAAAACTCATTGACAAAACTAGTGATATTCCCAAAATAAGTCCGATCTCTATATTTCCAGAAATAATATATGCAAACATTCCCGCTAACACTCCCGCTATCGACCCAATTATTACTCCGACAATAAACTCACGGGCTACATACCTATATACATTAAATTTTAATATTGCCTGAGATCGTATGAAAATAGTTTCTGACTGAGTTCCTATCGAATCTGACATATATGCCACCATTGATATGAAGAATGCCAAAGCTGTGTGTTCTTTAAGGGTTTCTTCAAAACGGCTAACTACAAAACTGCCTACTAACCCTATCAAAAGTCCGGCAATCAGCCAAGGCAAACGAGCTTTAATTATTTCCCACAGGTTAACATGCAAAAAATCCAAAATTCTCGCACCATGACCTGCAATACCCGAAGATCTTAAAAAATCTTCTAAATGTTCCTCATGCAGAATATCAATAATCTTATCAGCGGGTATAACACCTAAGAATTTACCATCCTTGTCTTTAACAGGAACTGATTTTAAATCATTAGCGATAGCCTCATATGCCACCCGCTCCTGATCATCCATCACCGACACCATAATCGGATTACGTGTCATTATCTCCCCACAAAGAACTCCACCACTCGCTGTAACGAGTTTTTTTATAGGAATAATTCCTACCAATTCTTTCTCGCCATTTAACACATAAGTGACACCAATGCTTTCCCATTCCTCACGAGATAGTTTAGCCATGACAATCTTTGCTGTGTCATCAGCAAATACCGTAGGGACATGTGTATCAAGAAGAACACCGGCTGTATCAGAAGGATAGGTTGCCATTAACTCACTATATCAAATAAACTAGCAAAACTCACAAGTCTTAGCTTTTTTCTTAGCCGACTTGTTCACCTTAGCAGGCGTAGCTTTCTTGCCTTTACCCTTTTTATTCCCTGTAAGTAAACCAAATATACCCATGCATCTAATATAAGTAACCTGTGAACCAATGTCAAATAATGTCATTTCAGTTTATTACTTGTCTCCTGTCGCATATTACCTGTATATTAGTATAAGTATGTTTTTCAAAAAGAAACGCGACTTCGACTTAATAATCATCGGCAGCGGAGCCGGCGGCAGTGTCGGAGCGCAC
>CAYNRM010000068.1:0-1654 GCA_964399555.1 uncultured Gammaproteobacteria bacterium
TCCTGGTCAACTCAGGAACATCACCAAAAAAGCCCTCTAAGCGCGTTAGCTCATCATACATATCACGAGATTTTAGTGTTCCTATCGAACCGTCGTCATCCCTGAAATCTCTTAAAAAAATTTGGTGTCCAAAATGAGTATCGCTAATTGCGTCCTCATCAACTCTTACAGGAAGTGGTTTTGCGAACAGTTCGGTTATGGCTTTTTTAGACAACTTTCCTTTATGCTGTTTATCAATAAAGCCTAAGTAGTCAACAAAGAACAAACGCATATTCTGAGCTTGGGGAGGATCTGGCACCTCAGGAGTCCCTCCTTCATCCCAGCCAGAAACAGCTCTTCCACCATCCCAGTTAGGATAGAAAGCCCACTCTGCGGCTTTTAGCTTTTCGCTTAATGCAACTTGTTGAGATCTTGGTATAAAACGAAATGATTGGTCGGCAGTCGGTAGTTCCAGAGAAATTCTCTCAAAGGGACCTTTAACTTCTCGTTTTGCTAAATCTTCTACACGCTCAGCAAATAAAAATCTTACGAGCCCGTCTTCGCTCCTTTGCCTGACATATCCTATTTTAGTAAGGTCCTCATCTGGAATTCTACCCGACCCTCCATATTGCTTCATTAAGCCATCTAGAGCTTCCATGCGCTGACCTTTGGATAGTTGAGGTTTTTGGTCTGGTGCTTTGGGATTTTCCATTGCTAAATAATCATTACATCTAAAGATAATTTTGTCTATCTATGTGCAGCGACATTAGCGTTATGTTCTTCTAGGGTTTTGCCATAGTATGAATTTCCTTGTAGGTCGTGGAAGTAATAGACATAATCGGTGTCTTTGGCGTTGGCAACGGCTTGGAGGGACATTAGGGAAGGATTAGCGATTGGTGCGGGGGGCAGGCCGTTATTTAGATAGGTGTTGTATGGGGAGATTACTTCGGAGTAGTCGACGATTAAGATTGGTTCCCAGAATTTTTTCAAGGCACCGTTTTTTAGTTTTTGGGTGTCTTTGGCGTATTGGACTGTAGCGTCGATATCGAGCTTCATTCCCATATCGATGCGGTTGAGCAAAACTCCGGCGACCTGGGTTCTGACTTCTGCTGAGCGGCCTTCTCGTTCGACCATCGAGGCGAGAACTACACCCTGTCCGGGGGTTAGACCTTGCGATTTAATTTTCTCCTGCAGTTCTTTTGAGTATTTGCGATTAAAATTACCGCGCATGGTTTCGATTATGGTTTCGATTGAGGCATCGGGATTAAAAAGATAAGTGTCGGGGAAAAGATAGCCTTCGTATTGTTTGGCGGCTGTAATAAATTCATCTTTATCAATCTTTAGCTCTTTGTTTAAGGCATCGGCAATTTGCTCTACTCTCCAGCCTTCCAATAGAGTGACGCGGACGTCAGTAGATCCGTCTTTTAGGACATCGATAATTTCCATATGGGTCATGTTCGGGGCAACCATAAAATCACCTATGTTAACCTCAGTAAGTCCGGCATTTTTGGTGCTCATCTTGAATACCATAGCTGAACGGATAATTCCCTTTTCTTCTAAATTATCTGCAACATCAGAAATTGACTCGCCTGGGTTAATAACGAACGCAATCTTCTTTTCGTTTTCGCCAGCTGGAGTTTTTAGGTAATTAAAGTAATTGGTCGCCCCGAAGTAG
>CAYNRM010000068.1:1664-7341 GCA_964399555.1 uncultured Gammaproteobacteria bacterium
AAGTTATTGCTTAAATTTAGTCCAGTATCAAATTTACTCCAAGTACCACCAGGAATATTACTAACTTTAAAAATGGGTTTGATTTTTTTCTTCTATCCATTTAGGTAATCGAATCTAAAAAGTTTTGCAGGATTATGACTGCTGCGTAGGCATCTTCTTTTTTTCTTGATTCTTTTGATGTGTCTAAATCAATCATTAAATCTTTAGCGGACTGAGAACTTAAAGTTTCGTCGGCTTCAATAATAGATACTGGTTTTTCTTTAAAATCATTTTTTAATTGATTAATAAATTTTTTTACGGCATTTTTAGCCTGACCACTTTCCGGGACGCCTATTACTACCCTATCTATTTCTTCGCGGTTAATAACTTGGGTTATTTTATTTACAGCATCGATGAGACTGCTGGTGTCTAAAACTTTTAGGGGGGAAGCAATTTGGCCTTCGGACATCGCAAGGCCTACTTTTTTCAAACCGTAATCTATACCTAAATACCGCATAAAGTTATCTAATTATAGCTTCAGACCCTCACAATTACCACCTGAGTAGCAGGAATAACGAATAATTCATTTATTCCAACTTTAAAGCTAGATTTTTAATTTTCATTCCCCTACTCCAACTTTTTATTTGTATTTCTCTTTTTAATGCATCTGATTTAGTTTCGAATTGTTCCGTATAAATTACTTTTAGGGGTTTATGGGAGCGGGTGTATTTTCCACCTTTGCCTTTTTTATGAGTTTCAAATCTTTTTTCCAGGTCTTTGGTGGAGCCGGTGTAGAGACTGTTGTCTTCGCAGAGGAGGACGTAGATGAACCACATTAGAGTATTTTAGCAGGAGGTTAGTATAATTAACCGGATGGAGAGATCTGTGATTTTAGCAGCAGTTGTTGTTTTAGGATTATTAGCTCTGGGCTGGTATATTATTTCGGGTAAAGAAAGTAAAAATACGACTATCGAAACGACTTCTGAGGCGAAAATTAAATATATTGCGATTGGGGACTCTTATACGATTGGGAATGGCGTGCCTGAATCAGGGAGATGGCCAAATGTTTTGGTTAAAAATCTGCGGGAGAATGGGGTCGATATTGAGCTTATTTCTAATCCAGCGGTTTCCGGATACCGGGTTCGGGATGCGATTGAGACTGAGCTACCTATTGTCCAGAGGCTAAGGCCTGATTTTGTTACGGTTTTAATTGGAGCTAATGATAATTTCGGGCAAATTCCTGCAAATATTTATAGGCAGGAGTTGATTGAGCTGCTTGATAAACTTCAGTCTATGCTAACAAACCCTAAGAATATTGTTTTAATTACTATTCCTGACTATTCAAAATCGCCTGCAGCCGCGGGATATAAAACATCAGGAGCTTCAGAAAGCATTGAAGAATATAATAAAGTGGTTAAAGACGAAGCAGAAAAAAGAGACTTAAAGGTCGCAGATATTTTTCCAGTTAGCCAAACAATGACAGGGAGAGAAGATTATATTTCTGACGGACTGCATCCTTCTGCGGAAGGATATGCGAAATGGGAAAAGGTTATTTATCCTGTTGTTAGGGATTTCCTTAATACAGAGGCGGAATAGGAAGTTTTTGTTGCAGCGAATGAACCAGATTAGAAATTATTTTCTATAAACTTCTTCGTGAGTACCTATTTCAAAAAAATAAAAATCCTCCTCTGTTTCAGAGTAAATCATTCTTATACTCATATCTATAGAAATACTCCAAGAATTATCTACTCCCCTAGTTATTTTATGTAAACGTAAAGATGGGTGCTTTGGATTTTCCTGAAAAAGTTTAAGTTGTTTTTGAGTCTTATTAATAAGCTTTGGGTTTATTTTTTTAATTTCTTTTAATTTTTTGTTGAAGTTGGGGCTAAATCTTATCGGTTTCACAGATTTTTGAAGAACTCCTCAATATTAGAAACTTCAATTGCTTTGTCTTTCTCTTCAATAGCTTTTTTATATGTTTTTATAGTTTGACCCGAGGCTTCAAAAGTAGGATATTCCATTTCACCAACATCCTTTAAAATTAAATGTTTGATATAACCTGCGAGAGGCATGCCAAATTTCTGAGCTCTACTCTCAACATATTCCTTAAGGCTAACTGGTAAATTAACTTTTATCTGAGACTGGGGTGTAACCATATGTTTACTATACACCAATTTAAGGACTTTTCGAGGACTAAAATCTGGCTGCTGAATCGCTGTAGGAGAAATTGAGGCTAAATATTTGGTTGCGGGGAGTGGATTCGAACCACTGACCTTGAGATTATGAGCCTCACGAGCTACCACTGCTCTACCCCGCTCCCGAATTATACCCGTTTAGTCGTGAAGAAACAACCGTGCCCAGCCTTCCCAGTTGGCGGGCTTTGGGGGGACGTACTCGGGGGGAGGGTTTACTACGCGGTCGATTAGGCTTTCGGGGACAATGACGACTGTTTCGTTGGGGAGGGACATGTTTAGGTCGTCTCTGGCGATTTGTTCGATTGAATCGAGGCTTTCGGCTTGGGCTAGTTCTTTTTTGAGCTCGCGGTTTTGGCGTTCAAGCTTGCCGACGTCTTCTAGAACCTGATCTAATCGCTTATCAGAACCGAGGGCAGCATAGATTTGGCGCGTGAGACCAACCAAAATGATTATTGCCACAATAATAATAACTATAACAATGATTTTCTTAAACATATGATTAGCCTTTTCTAATAATCCTAATAGCCTAAATAATATTAATTAGGTGTTATTCTTACCTTAAATGTCCCTTTTCACGCTTGTTCTACTCAACCTATAATTATACTTTGATACTTGACTTTTCTTACATTTAGCTTTAATATTATAGGACTTTATGATAACTTTAAAAGATGCTCACCAGCAGTTTGTTGGCCATTTAAAAGGCCGCTCCCGTGCTGCAGCTACAATCTTAGCTTACGGCAAAGATATTGAGCAACTTATCAGCTTTTTAATGACCCTCGGTAAAGAGGCTGCTGATTCAGTGAAAACAGAGGATTTAAAAATGTTCATGGATAAGTTGAACACAGAAAATTATACTCCAAAATCAGTCTCCAGAAAAACAAATTCGACTAAGACTTTCTTTAAATTCCTTAAAACTTCAAATCTAATTTCAGATGATCCAGCCAGATCTTTGGAACATCCTAAATTTGAGAATAAACCGCCACGTATTTTGTCTGAACTTGAATACCGGGCTCTCCGAGATGCTTCGCGATCAGATCTGAGAATGTTTGCGATCATTGAATTGTTTTTACAAACAGGAATCCGAATCGGTGAATTGGCTAAATTACTGGTTAATGATGCAGATTTAGATTCAACCTCACCTTCTTTGCATATCAAACCTGAAGAAGGAACTGTGGAGAGAACCATTCCTTTGAATAAGCCAGCTGTTGAGGCAATCAGAAGGTATTTGCAAGTTAGACCACAGACTCCAAATCCAGCTATGTTTGTGACTAAAACTGGTAAACCATTGCTTATAAGAAATATCAGAACCGCTATTGATAGATATTTTAGACTGGCTGGGATTAAAGAAGCTAAGGTTAATGATTTGAGACATACATGGATTGCGTATCACTTAAAAGCTGGTACTTCTTTGCTTTTGATCTCAAAGCTTTCAGGGCATAAGAGAGTTTCGACGACTGAGAGATATTTACAATTTATTCAGGGAAAAACTTCAGAAGGTAAGATAACTCTAGACGAACTCTAAACTTCTCAATGAATACTGCTAATCCTGATGTTCTCCACCCATTAAAAGCTTATGCTGTGATTCTTGAAGCTGCTTTGGGTATACGGCATGACGCAAGAATCGAAAAACTTTTAAGAGACCAAAGAATTCCTATAAAGAGATGGGATGCTCTCGATTTTGACCCAATAGCTGTAGATCCGATTTTAACTGATACAGAGCGAACAGATAGATTAGTAACAGAGCTCGACCAAGGCTTCACCAGAATTTTTCAAAGTAATTCTAGGCACCCTAGTACGTTTAAGAGACAATTAAGAGTATTATCAGATGTTTATGGATTGGAGGATGGTAAAATTCATTCTTTAGAAGAACTCGCTGCTTTATGGGGAGTGACTCGAAATACTGCTAATACTTATCGCGACTACGGACTGAATGGGGTAAAACGGTTTTTGGAAAACAGGCATTCAATTGAAATTTCTTTAACTGACCGGGGTGCATCCAGGTTAGCTCTTGCTCAGGCAGTTAGAGCATCTCTCCTTCCTTAACCCATTGTCATCAGGAGTTTATGGTGTTCTTCATCAATCTTCAAATCCTTAAACCCTAGTTTGTGATAGAGCGCAACTGCTGGTTCATTTTCTGGGGAGACTGCGAGCCAGATTTTTTTGTGGGGGTGGGTTTGGTATTCGTTGGTTTCCTTAAAATCGGCTATTACTTCTTCTGTAAAGGGTAGGGCGAGGCCTTTGCCTCTGGCTTCTCCATAAAGGCGGATGGCGAAGGAGATTCCGTATTCTGCGTGAGATTGCCGCGCTTCGCTCGCAATGGGAATTGGTAGGTCGTGGAACCAGATTATACCTAGTAAATCGTCGTCATCATTCGTCAGTGTGTAGTAGGCTAATATTTCTTTTGAAAATTCAGTAAAGCTTTCTTCATCTTTAAAGCGTTTAGGGTCTGAGGTGAACTTTAAGCCTTCGTCTGTGGCAGCGTAATTTATGAGTTGATCGATTTGTTTATCTGAGAGGCCTTTTTTGACCAGGTAAGGATTTAAGGTTGAGTCTTCCATTATCGTGTGCGCGGAGTAAGGAATCTTGCTCCTTACCCACTGCGTGTGCGCGGAGTAGGACTCGAACCTACGACCAGGTGTGTATAAGACACCCGCTCTACCAACTGAGCTATCCGCGCGTTGGTGGAATTATAGCAAACGTTGTCATTCCCGCGTAGGCGGGAATCCAATAATCGAAGGTCGTTAGGGATTGCATCGAGTCTTGATTTAATCATCAAGTTCCCCGTTTCTAATTGGATCCCCGCATTCGCGAGGATGACAGATTTGGATTAAAGCCGTGCGCGTTCTGAAATATTGGCTTCGACTGTGGTTCGGTCGCGGCCGTAGGTTAGCCTGGAGAGTTCGCGGATGGCTTTGCCGACTTCGGGGCGGCGCATTTTTTGCCAGTCGTCCCAGGAAGGGAAAGTGGTGTCGACCGAGAATGGATGGACTGGTTCGCCGTCGACCTGGGTTTTGACGTAAATATGGCGGGCTTCGATGTTTACCAGATCCTGCTCGTTAAAAGTGGGCGCGAATTCATGCTGCAAGAAGTTAGCGTCAGTTACACCAACGCGGAAGGCGACGACTGTACCGACGTTTCCGAAGACGGCATTTTTGAGCTCTTCGCCGATTTGGCCAATGAATTGATTCGCAACTGTGAGGTTTAATTTATACTTTCTAGCTTCGGCCAGGATTTCACCAAATGTATCAGTTGCAAAGTTTTGGAACTCATCAACGTAAAGATAGAAGTCACGTCGTTGGTCCATTGGGATGTCAGTTCGGGACATAGCGGCGGCTAAGATCTTGGGGACCAGAATCAGCCCCAAGAAGTTGGAGTACTCGTCCCCGATTCTTCCTTTGGATAAGTTGACGATTAAGATTTTTCCGGTGTCCATGACCTGGCGGAGATTAAATGAGGAGACTGATTGGCCAATGATATTTCTCATCATCATGTTGTTGACGAAT
>CAYNRM010000069.1:0-7300 GCA_964399555.1 uncultured Gammaproteobacteria bacterium
TTTCCAAAGAAAAAAGAGGTTTTCATGATCGTATTTCTAAAACCCAGGTTCTTAAAGTTAAAAATGCCTGGCCAATATTAAAACAGCTACCATTATTTCTAATAATATTACTATTAATAATTCCACCTGCAATAGCAGAGATCACTATTTCTTATAAACAAAAATCTGCCCTTATAGAAGAAACACGCCAACAACAGACTAATCAGGTTTCTGACGATACATCTATTGCCGAATGGGATACCTTCACAAGTTCTAAGTATAAATATTCAATAAACTATCCAGCAAATTGGATGATTTTGAGAGGAGAGCATATTGAGGACACTGATAAAGAAAAGTTCGTGTCAATTTCCAACGTAGATGATTCAAGTTGGATAGTGATTAAAATTCTTGATCAAAACTGGGATCAAATTGTATCTTCTCCGCCTTGGATTAGTTCACAGGCTCCTGTAACTCTAGCTAGTGCTTCGGGTATCGAAGGTGAGGAAACTCTTAAAGACCAGCAATCACCAAAAATTGCTAAGTACATTTACCTACAACACCCGACTTTAACAGGAGCGGTTGTAAGTATTAGGGTTCAGGGTAATAATGAAGAAAACCTAAATAAAGTATTAAACTCTTTAAAGTTTAATTAGAATTTGCTTCAGAATAAATTTTTCCCTCTTGCATTCTCCCCATCCGATATTGTCTTAATACCAAATTGCTGCTCAGGTAAACATGACACTACAATTAACACCTGAAATATTAAACTATTTTATCTGGGGAGGGGCAGTTGCTGCAACTCTTTATGGATTGATCCTCTCTTGGTTAATCCTCAAGCTCCCTACCGGTAACGATAAAATGCGAGAGATCGCAACAGCCATCCAGGAAGGCGCCGTCGCTTATCTCACCCGTCAATACATGGTAGTTGCCCTTGTGGCTTTAGTCGTCGCTGCTTTAATTTATGCTTTTATATCTCCAAACAGTGCTGTCGGTTTTATAGTCGGTGCTCTATTCTCAGCGATCGCTGGTTTGGTAGGTATGCTTATCGCAGTCCGCGCCAACATCAGATGTGCTGAAGGCGCTAGAAAAGGATTAGCTACAGCTTTTGATATTGCTTTCAAAGGTGGTGCAGTCACCGGCTTTTTAGTAGTAGGCTTAGCTTTAGGTACAACCTTCGGATTCTACCAATTTACCGAAGATATTCCCGCCTTGGTCTCTTTGGGATTTGGTGCCTCCTTAATCTCAGTTTTCGCCCGTCTTGGCGGGGGAATCTACACTAAAGGCGCTGACGTTGGGGGAGATATGGTAGGTAAAGTTGAAGCCGGTATTCCGGAAGATGACCCCAGAAATCCTGCAGTTATCGCGGATCTTGTAGGAGATAACGTTGGTGACGACGCTGGAATGGCTGCTGACATTTTTGAAACCTATGTTGTCACAGCTATCGCTGCAATTCTCCTCGGTGAATTCTTAATGCCAGGCTCCGAAACAGTAATATATTATCCTCTAGCTTTACTCTCAGGCGGAATTTTCGCATCAATAATTGGTTCACTTTTTGCTCGCCTGACAGGCGGCAGAATCATGGGAACTCTATATCAGGGTTTAGCAGTAGCAGTCGTTTTGTCTGCAGTCGCCTTCTATTTCATTACAGATTCAATGTGGGCAGGTAGCGCCATTTTCTCTTCTATGAATTTATTCCTTTCAAGCTTAGTCGGACTAGCAGTTTCCGCCGGAATGATGATCATCACCGAATATTACACTAGCACAAAATACGGCCCAGTTCGCTCAATCGCAGAAGCATCTAAAACCGGTCACGGCACCAACGTCATCGCCGGCCTAGCTGTCTCTATGAAATCTACCTTCGCTCCAATTATCTTAATCTGTGCGGCGACATTAATCGCTTTCTTCCTGGGCGATCTTTACGGAATAGCTATAGCCGCCGTCTCAATGCTATCTCTTGCTGGTATAGTCATCGCCATTGATGCCTTCGGACCAATCACAGATAACGCTGGTGGAATCGCTGAAATGGCCGGCCTCCCAGCCAAAGTCAGAGCGGTAACTGATCCTCTGGACGCAGTAGGTAACACCACAAAGGCCGTTACCAAAGGTTATGCTATCGCTTCCGCAGGCCTTGCCGCTTTAGTTCTATTCGCCGCATATTCTCAGGAACTTGGTTCAGGGTTCGTGTTTGCTCTATCAGACCCCAAAGTTATAGTCGGTCTTTTTATAGGCGGAGCTCTGCCTTATGTTTTTGCTTCATACGCAATGGAAGCTGTCGGTAAAGCTGGCCAGGCAGTCGTTGAAGAAGTCCGCCGCCAATTCAGACTTTATAAAGGAATCATGAAAGGCACTCAAAAACCAGATTATGCGGCCTGTTTTACAATCGTCACAGGGGGCGCCCAAAAAGAAATGATCATCCCAGCTTTAATTCCAGTGATGGTTCCTGTCATAGTCGGATTATTCTTAGGCCCGTTAGCCCTGGGTGGAATGCTCGTTGGGGTCATAGTAACCGGCCTCTTTGTCGGACTCTCCATGACAACCGGAGGCGCAGCTTGGGACAACGCTAAAAAATACATCGAACTCGGCAACCTAGGCGGCAAAGGCTCCTTCGCCCACCAAGCCGCAGTCACCGGCGACACAGTAGGCGACCCCTACAAAGACACCGCGGGTCCAGCCATTAACCCCATGATCAAAGTCGCCAACATAGTTGCACTTCTACTGGTACCTCTTCTAAAATAGTTCTAGTGGTAAGAATTTTTCTCTTTATTCTCAGCTCTATAAGCTTGGTTTTACTTTATTTAATGATAAGTGGAGAATGGACACTATTATTTGGAAATCAGAATATTTGTGATGGTTGGCTGTATAAAATAAATAATGCTTGCGTAATACCTCATTTCGGAAAAATTGCAGAAATCATAATTTTTAACGTTCTAATTTGGATTGCATATCTTATATTCACCCCTCTGAATTCAAAGAAGAAGTAATTACTTAATTACGGATGCCAATGCGGTAGCAACTAAATTATTCAAACTAACATTTTCTTCCCTAGCTTTATAAACTAATCTCCTATGTAAAAACTTTGGTAATCTAACATTAAACTTACCACTAAACTCATCCTGCTCAGGTTCTGGAATAGATAGCTTTCTTTCCAGCGCAATCTCAAGCCATCCCTTTTTTGCATCTTCAAGCATCTCTAAAACTTCTTCTTGAGTATCACCCTCGGTCATGCATCCAGTCAGTTCTTCAACCTCTCCAAAACAAGACCCGTCCCTATTTTTCTTAATTCGGATTGTGTATTCTAAATTTAAATAGTAACCAAGATTTTTCTTCATATTATCCTTCTCCAATCAATTCCAAGACTCTCTTAACGTAAACTTCTTTTACAAAAGGCCTTTTATAAGGAACAGAAATTTGCACTTCATCTTTTGTATAAACAAAATGACTGCTTCCGGACTTTGGTTGCCTTACTCCAAATCCAAAATCCCTTAAAACGCGGTTAAGTTCTTCAAAGGAAACCGTTTTAGGATTCCGAAAAATCTTCCGAACCCTTTTCTCTCGCTTAGTCATTACAAATAAATAGTACTATATATAGTACTAAATTGTCAATAAACTCAGGGACTTCTCAGTAAAAAACTTATACAACACCTGGCTAAACGAAGACCCCAAATTAATGGGATTAAAAAAGAAGAAATATTAAAAGATTGGACAGAAATTGAAAATGAACATACAATCACCGGGTTAACACTTTTCAAAAACTTCTTCAGAATCGCCAGCTTCTAGCAAACAAGTCCTAAAAATTTGACAAATAGGACTATAATCTTAGCATGAGTAAAGAGGTAGTTTTGTCCCTGGGATAATAGAGTTTGCGGGTTGGAAAGTAAAAGTGAAACCGATTCGTCCTCATGGGGGAACAATGCCTGGTTCTACAGCAATTCATGAGGCCCAACATGTTGCACCTAATCCCAGAAATATAAGACGGGCAAGTATAAACCCGGGCCAGGGTTTTCTTGGGTTTGCGGAACCCTATGTATTTGATCCAATAATGGCAGCCGGCCCTCACGCAATGGGAAGTGGGGGAACAGGTCATGACATGAGGTTAATAGAATTACATGGTCACGATACCGGCTCTGCTGCATCAGCGGCAAGAAGTATTCTCTCAAATCTTCACGAAGAGGTGCATGCCATAGCCTCAGTTCTCCAGGAAAAAGGCGAGATCTCAGGTTATGAAGCAGAGGAGATAATGGATGAAGTTGCAAATCCTGAAGCTGAAATAAAAGTAATTGGTCCCGACGGGAAAGAAAGGAGCTTTGTTTCTAAAGTCAGAAAGGGAGAGAAGCATATAATTACAATAGGACTTGAGAATGAGAAAAAAGATAAAAACTCAGGGTTACTAAATAATAAGGAACCTAAAAAAGATGAGAAAAAGAGTAGTAGCCACCCCTTAAGAGATAAACTTAATAAACCAATTAACTTATCAGATTATCAAAATACTAAACGGTTTACAGCAGCTGCGGTATAATTAAAAAGTCCTATAGTTAGGGTATTGCAAATTTTAAAAATCGTGATAATATATCTATACAACTAAATATTAAATGCGTTTGTACTTCCAGTCGCGCGGAAGGAGCTGGTTCTCAAAATAGAACACGGAGACGAAACCGTAAAAGACAGTAACATGTGTCGGCAACGGAGCATGTCAAGAATAAGGTAATTCTCTGACATCTCGCTGTAAGGCGGGATTTTTTTGAATTATAGTACAAGGTGGCACCGCCAAATTTAAAGGCCCTTGTGAGTTCATTATGTCATTCCGCATTTAATGCGGAATCCAGAAAAACATAATAACCTCACAAGGGCTTTTTTCTTGTGAAAAAAGTCTAGAAAGAAATTATGAAAAAACTTTGGCAAAAAGAAAACGGAAAACTAAATGAATTTATTGAAATCTTTGAAACAAAGGATGATCTTCTTTTGGATCAAAAACTCTTGAAATACGATATTCAAGGTTCAATTGCCCATGCAAAGATGCTTTACAAAATCGGAATATTAAACTTCGATGAAATAAAAAAAATAGAGGAAGGTTTAAAGGAAATTTTAGATTTAGACAAAAAAGGCTCTTTTAAATTAAAGTTTGGTGACGAAGATGTTCATACTAAAATAGAAAATTATCTAACTGAAAAGTATGGAGATGTTGGTAAGAAAATCCATACTGGCAGAAGCCGAAACGACCAAATATTAACTGCAATTAGATTATTCAGCAAAGATAAATTATCCGAAATTCAGAAACAAATATTAGGGTTGGTTCAAGGGTTTCAACTATTTTCAAAAAAATATGGAAATATCGAAATGCCAGGATACACTCATATGCAAAAAGCCATGCCCTCTTCTTTAAAGCTTTGGTCTGAAAGTTTTAAAGACTCCCTGCTTGATGATTTAGATTTAATTAAAGCGGTATATAAATTGAATAATCAATCACCTCTTGGTTCAGCGGCAGGATATGGAACAACTCTAAATTTAGACAAAGAGTATTCCGCCAAGTTAATGGGGTTTGCAAAAGTTCAAAATAATCCCTTATATTGTCAAAACTCCAGAGGAAAAATCGAAGGAGCAATTCTTGCAAGTCTAATTTCACTTCTGCAAACTATAAATAAATTTGCTTCCGACATCATGCTTTTTACAACTTCTGAATTTGACTTTTTCAAAGTCGAAGAAAACTTAACGACCGGTTCTTCAATAATGCCGCAAAAAAAGAATATTGATGTAGCAGAATTATCGAGAAGTAAGGTTCATTTAGTTTTAGGAAACTATGTCCAGATTGCTTCTTTAAGTTCTAATCTAATTTCCGGTTACAACAGAGATCTGCAGGATTCTAAAAAACCATTAATTGAAAGTTTAGAAATAACTTTGGACTCAATAAAAGTCACCAGAATTCTATTAGAAAATTTATCCCCCAATGAGGTTGGATTGAAGTCCTCGATGACAGAAGAATTATATGCAGCAGACCAAGCCTATGAATTAGTAAAAAAAGGAATGTCGTTTAGAGATGCATACAAACAAATTAAGGAAGGAGGTGAAAAAGATGAAAACAAACACTGAATATATAAAGGTTGCAAGTTACGAGGCCAGAATTGGTGAGGTAAAGAAAGTTCTGCTTTTGTATTCCGGAGGACTGGATACTTCCGTAATGCTCAAATGGATTCAGGATGAATATAAATGCCAGGTAGTAACCTTAACTGCTGACTTAGGTCAGCAGCACGATGATCTAGAAAGCATCAAAAGAAAAGCTCTTAACTTCGGAGCGGTTGAGGCAATTGTTCTGGATCTAAAAGATGAGTTCGCTGATGAATACTTAGCAAAAGGTATCAAAGCCAATGCTTCTTACCAGGGCGATTACCATCTCTCAACTCCAATGGGCAGGGCAGTGTTAGGAAAAGCCGCTGTCAAAATGGCGAAGAAATACGGATGTGATGCCATCGCTCACGGATGCACCGGAAAAGGTAATGACCAGGTCAGGATCGATGCTTATGTCTTAACTCATGATCCGAAAATGAAAATTTTGGCTCCAGTTAGGGAGTGGGCTATGGATAGGAATGAAGAGATTAAGTATGCCATAGAAAATAAAATCCCGATTCCTGCATCTGTAGATATTCCTTATTCGGATGATGACAACATGTGGGGTATAACCTGGGAAGGCGGAGAAATAACCGATCCTTCTTTAATAGCTCCTGAGGAAAAGTTTTTAACAACCTATTCTTTGCCTAAAAACGCTCCGGAAGATCCTGAATTTGTGAAGCTTGAGTTTGATCAGGGAATTCCGACGACTTTAAATAGTAAAAAGTTAAAACTCTCAAAACTGATTCAAATGCTTAATAAGTTAGCCGGAAAACACGGAGTTGGTACAATACAGCTTTTAGAGGATAGGTTAATCGGCTTAAAAAATAGGGGGGTTTATGAGCACCCTGGAGCTCATGTAATTATTGAAGCACACAAAAATCTGGAAAAATATGTTTCAACAAGAGAGCTAAATGAGCTAAAGCAGCAGATGGATATTAAATGGGGCTATTTTTGCTACGGAGCAAAATGGTTTGATCCGGCAATGGACGCCATAAATGCATTCAACAATAAAGTAAATGAAAAAGTAACCGGGGAAGTTACTGTGAGGTTATTCAAAGGCAGTGCGGCTGTCGTTGCACTTAAGTCACCTTACGCTTTAGAACATGCCTCCTTTAATAATAAAGAAGGTTATGACTTAAACGTTAACGCAAGTGCAGGTTTCATTGAAATTTACTCACTTCAAATGAAATTGGCAAACCAGTTAGGGAAAGGAAAGAGT
>CAYNRM010000070.1:0-7196 GCA_964399555.1 uncultured Gammaproteobacteria bacterium
ATACTAATGTGGCGAACATCCAAACTGGAGCATTGTACGCATCTAATTTATTGAATATTTCCGATGCTCAGTCTTCACAAATTGTTGAGGCTTTAGGCCTGGCGGGGTTGACAATTCCTTCGATGCAGGATATTGCGCGTTATGAAACCGCTTCTTTGCAGAAGTCAGGGCCGGGCAAGGAGGAGTTTAATCGCTTAGCAGAATCGTTAGCCCGGGTTGGAGGGACAAGCAACTTAACTTCTCCGGCGGAACAACAAAAGTTCTCAGCTATTAAATCCCGATTGGTAAGTGAGTCCAAAAAAGGTAATCCGATTGCAAAGTCGGTCGTGAATGCGGCAAGTCCGGTACCAGCAGGGGCAATTATTCCTAAGACAAACGAGGTACAACAAGTCAATCTCGAGGACTATGAGGAGGTCAAGCAAACTTGGGAAGATAATTATCGTAAATTGGAGCCACCTTCCGGACCTGGAGGACAACCTAAAACCAGATCTGAGTGGCTTAAAGAAGAACTTAAAGAAATCCCACAGGTTATTGATTTATTGCTTTCCGGAGATCCAGCGCGGATGGAGCAAGGCAAACAGATGGTTTCTAAGATTTTGCCGTTTCTACTCTTAGGAGGGTTCTCGAATACAGAAATCGTGTCTTATCTAAAGGCTAAGCTGGAAGCTGCCAAATCAGTACTTAAGGAAGTTCTGCAACTTGAAGGCAAGGAAGAGGAAGAAGACACTCAAGTAGAGGTTAATCGTAACCAGACTGCAGTAAAAGCCATGTCAGCACATGCTGAGGCGCCGATTCCGACATCAACTTCACAGTCCGGATCCTCAACTGACTCTTTTGATGATGACGATAAGTCACCGATTTCGAGTGCACTTAGCGGCAGTCCTTCTGGGCTCAGTGGTGCGGGCTCAACAGTTAATAGCTCTAACCAAACAAGTGCCAATAATCAGTCACAGAATGAGATTCTACAACTGACTAAATTAACCATTCCGACGATTAAGAAGATCGCTGAAATTGAAACCTCGATTTTGACGGGAGAGGGGCCTGCTAAGAATGACATTGTGATTTTGAATGAACTGGTTAAAGGTCTTTCGGTTGAAGCTCCCTCAGACCCGGCAGCTAGAAACACTTTAATTCAAGTTAAAGAGAAATTAGGAACTGCTGCGGGTCGCGGGGATGCGGTTGCTAAATCTATTCAGGCGGCGATGATGCCGGTTTCACAGGTTAAGATTCCTGAATCAAATGAGGTTCAGCAGGTTAACTTAGATGACTATGAGGAAGCTAAGAAAACCTGGGCTGAGAATTATAAGAATATTGAAGTGCCTGCTAAGGCTGACGGCAGTATTAGGACGAGAGAAGAGTGGTTGAAAGATGAAGTGAATCAAATTCCCAGACTGATTGATTTGATGCTGTCAGAGAATCAGGCTGAGATTGAAGAGGGGAAGAAGATGGTTTCGCAGGTTTTGCCGTTTCTACTCATCGGAGGATTCTCTAAGGCCGAAATCACAACTTACCTGAAAGCTAAACTGGAAGCGGCAAAAATGGTGTTAGGTGAGCTCTCTAATTCAGGGGTTTTAGTTGAGGCAAGCCATAATAATTCAGGTCAAGAAATTAAGTCAGCGGAGGCTGAGTTACCAAATACGCCACCTCAAGGGAAGCCTTTTGAGGATAAGTAAAATGGTAGAATAATATAGTTAGTTGCAGGACGGAGCGTTTAGGGTTTAGTTACTCTTCAATTTATTTATGAAAAGAATTCCGATTCTATTTTTAGGGATATTGTTGTCGTTTGTTTTGCTATACGCTGCACCCCATGCCCTTTACCCTGCTTTTGCTGAAGGGGATGATGAGATTAGTAAGCTTCAGGAGGAGATTAATAAATTAAATGAGGCGCGGACTCAGTCGGTTTCTGCCACAAAACCATTGGAGGGGCAATTACAGAATTTGCAGGCTCAACTCTCCAGAATTCAGAACAATTTAATTTCTTTGTCTCAAAAAATCATTAAGAAAGAGGCGGATCTAGTGGCCCGGACTCAAAAGATTGCTGAACAACAGGCACTTTTAGAAACCAGAGTGCGTAGTTATTATATTCGTTCATTTTTAAATTCACCTTTGGCAGTGATTTTTTCCAATGATAGTGCGGGGGGGATCTTAAGAGAACTATCTTACCGGATGGCGACGGCTAGGGAGGATCAGAAGATCATTATAGCGATAACGGGCGAGATAACTGACTTATTGCTGCAAAAAGAGAAATTGGAGAAAGATAAAAAGAGTTTGGCGGGGTTGCAAATTGAGGTCGATAAAAATGCAGGTTTTTTGGGTGGAGAGATTGGGAGGGCTAAGGCTTTTCAGGAAGATCTAACTAAGAAGATAGCGGAGCTTAATGCTAAGCAACAGGCGATACTCGCTGCCAAATCGGGAAACTTTGTAACTTCGGTAGGAGATGTCCCGCTAGCCGATGATGCTAATTCCCGTCCTACTTTTGATCCAGGATTCAGGCCGGCTTTTGCAGCTTTTTCGTTTGGGGCTTATACCCATCGAAATGGGATGAGTCAGTACGGAGCTAAAGGTCGGGCAGATGCGGGGCAGAAGGCTGAGGATATTTTAAAAGCTTATTATCCGCAGTCTAATTTGAATAAGAGTTATGCAGTTCCGGCAACGATTAATGTTGATGGATTTGGATCTAGGAATTTTGAGGATGAATACATGAAGCGGATTTATGAGATGCCTAACTCATTTCCTAAAGAGGCTTTGAAGGCGCAGGCTGTGGCGGCGCGAACTTACGCTATTCGCCGAGGAGGGTCGATTTGTGCAACTGAGTCTTGCCAGGTTTATAAAGATTCTAATAAAGGTGGGGCTTGGGAAGAGGCGGTTAACGAGACTAAAGGTTGGGTTTTAGAGGGTGGGCCTAATGCTCAGTACTCTTCAACCACGGGAGGATATGGGAATAATTCAGGTTGGGATACTAAATGCGGAGGAAGGCAGTGTTGGACTCCTGAAGCCTGGGAAAAGATTGCTGGTTCACCCTGGTTTTATAAAGGTTGGTATAAAGATAGAAGCGGGGCCACTTGCGGCAAGGGTCATCCTTGGTTAAATGTAGAGCAGATGTCAGACATTATTAACGCTTACATTGTTTATAAGGCTAATGATCAGACTGACAGGATTTCGCCTGTTGATACTTCTTGCTGGCCTGGGAATCCGTTTTCGTATTCTGAGATGAAAGATAAGGCGGCAAGTCACGGAGGAGCAGTGACATCAGTTTCGACTGTATCGGTTGTTTATAGCGACGGCGGGTCGACGGCTAATATAGCTTTTTCGACTAATAAAGGAACAGTGACTATTCCGGGAAGTGATTTTAAAACGATTTTTAATTTGAGAGCGCCTGGGTACGTGTCGATTAAATCACCTTTGTACAACATTGAGACAAAGTAAGCGGAGCTTGCGACTTCGTCTAAATTTTTAATTTAAAATTTTTAATTTTTAATCAAATCTAAATGTTTTAATGTTTAAATTTTAAAAGTTAAGTCATTAGAAATTGACTAGAAATTAGAAATTAAGAATTAGAAATTACTCTCATCTGTATGTTATTATGCTTCCAGGATGAGATTTAGTTTTTTCCCCGCTTTTTTCCAGAATCCCCGTAAGATTAAGTTTGATAAACAGGAAGAGGCTGAGGTGATTGAACTTTTTTTGAGGCAGCATCCGATTGTTAATGTTTTTTGGGTGACTGCCACAATTGTTCTGCTAATAGCCCCAGCAATCTTTCTACAACTTGATGCATTTTTGGGGTTTAATTATGCTGCTTCGATTCCGCTAAATTTATTAATAGGAGGGTTATTAATTTATTACCTGCTAATTGTGGCTTATGCTTATGAACAGTTTTTGAGTTGGTATTTTAATGTTTATATTGTGACTAATATGCATATAGTGGATGTTAATTTCTATTCACTTTTGTCGAAAGAGGTAGTGGAGATTTCTTTGGATGATATTGAACTAATTTCACAAAATGTTGACGGGGTTTTGGGATCGCTGTTTCACTTTGGGGATGTGCACATTGAGACGGCGGCAGAGCAGAAGAGAATATTATTTGCGAAAGTTCCCAGGCCGGATATTGTGACTGACAGAGTTCAAGATTTGCAAAGAGCCAGAAAATCGGGGGGAAAGGGGGGACAGTACTAATGGAAGTGATACCTGTTGTTTCTCCGGCTGTAACTGTGATTGATAATCCTATATTTTTGAATTTAGTTTCCGGAGTTTTTGAAATTGGATTTTTAATATTCGGAATCGTTTATTTTATTTTTACTTTAATTGTATTAAGGCAGGTTAATTTAATGACTCAGACTATCAGAACTGAGGGTGGAGGGTTCTTGAAAGCGTTAGCCATATTGTATGCTGGACTCGCTTTGGGAATAATTGTGTTGTTCATAGGTCTTTTTTAAACTAATGTTAAAGTTTGCCAAATTTATTGGCGCAAACACAGATTTTTCTACCGCCCAAGCTTTTCTTTTTCCCAGAGTACCTTTAGAAAACATGGAGAAGGAAGTCTTTGGGCTGGTTATAAGCGGGAGTGGTGAGGATATCTTTGTTTATGTACGCCAGAAAATATTAAATTACGATGCAGAGGTTGCGGCGCCTTTTGAGCGGATTACTGAGAAACTTCATGAACTGGGGACTTCACTAAAGGCTGAATTTTCAACAATTGAGAATTTGAAGTTTACGCTTTTTTGTGTGAAAGATAGTACATTTTACGGATATCAGTTTGGTAATAATTATGTGGAGATTTATAGAGACGCGAAAGCCTCCCCGGTTTTTTCAGACTCAACTTTACAGGAAAAAGTGATTTCGGGATTTATAAAAAGTGGGGACAGGATATTGATCTTGAGTGCTAAAGAAGGCGAGAGCAATTGGGGAAGTGAGGTGGTGGACCAGGTTTTGAAGTTGCCTTTTGGAGAAGTGGATGATGCGGAGGCTCTATTTGCTCAGGATGAATTGAAAAGAGAGAGAGTCGAGGATTTTTCAGGGGTTAGAAACATTGATCCGGTAGCTTTTGTGTTGATTGAAAATTTGGGCGAGAAGGGGGCTGTAACGGAGGCGTCAGATACAACGACAGTACTTCCTAAGCCCCGGATTAATTTTAAAGTAAGGTTGCCGAGTTTTAATGTTTGGATTTACCTGCATAGAATCAGTCGCAGGTTGGTTTCGCTTATCAGGCGGACTCATTTACAAGTTGTTTTTGGGAATAAAAAAGTAATTCTAATAATTGGAGCTTTAATTTTTATATCAATAATTGCGGGCTTGGGATATTTGTTTTTTCAGAGCAGGCACCAGACGGAAAACGTGAGACTTAATAACTTAATAACTTCTGTAGAAACCAATTTGAACGAGGCTTCGGGGCTGAAAGACTCTGATCCTAAGATGGCTGCTGAAAAAATATCTCAGGCAAAAGCGCGGCTGGTGGAGGCTGAGGGATTATCTAAAGAGAGTTCGAAGGTTGCCGAACTTAAAGTTAAAGTTGAAGAGAAAGAAGCTGAGGTTTTGAAGATTTATAAAAATATTGAACTGGAATTATTTATGAGTCTAGACTTGATAAAACAGACTTTTAAAACAGAGAAAATGTCTTTTTCGACGGGGAGATTATTGCTTTTAGATACAAATGATAAATCCTTGGTGGCGATTAGTACTGAGCTTAAAACTCCTAATATTATTGCTGGGCCCCAGCAGTTGGGGGATGCCCGGATAGCCTCAATTAATGGCAGTAATGCCTTCGTGTATTCTTTAGATAAAGGAATACTTCACCTTGATATAGATACCAAGAAGACGTTGGTGGTGAGTCAGAAAGATGAGGGTTGGGGAGAGATTAAGGATTTATTTGGGTTTTCAGGGAATGTTTACGGCCTTGATTCAGGAAAGAATATGATTTGGAAATATGCACCGACTGAAAGTGGATATTCGCAGAAACAGGAATATTTAAGGTCTGAAGCGAATTTGGGTTTAGCTAAGAGGATGGTGATTGATTATTCAGTTTGGGTACTTACGAGTGAACCGGATATTTTGAAGTTTACCGGGGGAGGTAGTGATTTTTATGCAATGAGCGGGTTGAATGATCCTTTAACGCAAATTGATGGGTTGTTTGTGCCTGAGGAGTTGGACGCGGTCTTTATATTGGATAAATCTACTAATAGGATTTTGGTTACTAAAAAGAACGGGGAATATCTGGCGCAGTATATAAATCCGGAATTTTTCAAAGTTAGTGATTTTTTTGTAGATGAGGAGATTAAGAAGATATATTTGTTGATTGAGAATAAAATATACACAACGGCATTGAAATAGCTTTCAGCTTTCAGCTCTCAGTCGTCAGCTATCAGTTTATGAAAAATCAGAAATTTAGAAATTTGCAGATATGGCAAAAAGCGATGGATTTTGTAACTGCAATTTATTTGTTGTCATCGAGTTTTCCTGTTGATGAAAGATTTGGACTAACTAACCAAATAAGGAGGGCGGGAGTTAGCATTGCGTTGAACATCGCTGAGGGTTCAGGAGCTGGGTCTGATCTGGAGTTTAGAAGGTTCTTGAAAATGGCACTTAGGTCAGCTTATGAGGTGATGGCTGCTTTGGAAATTGCTTCCAACCTAAAATTTGCGAAAAAAGATATAATTGAGGCAAGACTTCAGGAGGCAGATCAATTAAGTGCGATGATTTCAGGCTTAATCAAAAAGCTGAAGTCTGATAGCTGAAGACTGAAAGCGAATATTATGAAACTATTCAACAAAAAAGCCAGATTTAATTATGAGATTATTGAATCGTTTGAGGTGGGAATTGTGCTTTTTGGGCAGGAAGTTAAATCACTTCGCTTAGGGCGGGGGGATTTGTCCGATTCTTTTGCCCGGGTACAAAATGGAGAGGTGTTTTTGAAGAATGTGTTTATACCGCCGTATCAGAATGCGGCTATTAAAGATTATGATCCGAAACGGGAAAGGAAGCTTTTGATGCACAGAAATCAGATTAGGGCTTTAGTTGGGAGTACTAATCATTTAATTCCACTATCTGTTTATGAGAAGAATAATATGTTTAAGGTGGAGCTGGGGATTGGGGTTTCTAAGAAGCAGTTTGATAAGAGAAAGGTTATAAAGGCTCGGGATGAGGCTAGGAAGATTGAACAGGATTTGAGGGGGATTAAGGGGAATGATTTAAGAAGAGGATAG
>CAYNRM010000071.1:0-7193 GCA_964399555.1 uncultured Gammaproteobacteria bacterium
GGTTGGTGTTTTTGATACCGAATCAGCAATCTGGATTTTAGACCGGACCGCGCTTGATGATATTTGCGGAATCGGCTTTCGGATAAAAACCCGCCTAAACAATATGGGAATCTATAACTTTAAAGATTTGCGCGAAGTCCCACTCCCATTATTGCTCGCCAGTTTCAAAAGCTATGGTCAAATTCTCTATAACTTCGCGAGGGGAAAAGATGAAAAACCCATCATCCCGTTTTTTGAAAAACCGGAAGTAAAATCAATCGGCCATCAATATACCATTAGTAAAGATATTGATAACCCCGAAGAAATAAAACAAACGTTATTAAAAATTTGCGAATTAGTCGCCCGCCGCGCGCGTAGCAAAAAATTAGCAGGCAGAAAAGTCAGCTTCTGGTTTCGGTACGGCTTTAATCTGGAATATTTTCAGGAAACCGGCAGCCAATTCCACGGCGAAGGCATGCAATGCACAATTCCCTACACCAACGACGGCCTGGAAATCTTCCAAGCCGCCTGGAAATGCTTCCTAAAACTCTGGGACCAAACCCCAATCAGACTAGTCGCCGTCTCCCTAGGCAACGTTAAACCCACCACCCCCCAAAACTTAAGCCTCCTTGAGGAAGTAAATAGAAGAGAGATAATCACCAGAGCCCTGGACAAAGTAAACGACCGCTACGGCGAATTCACCCTCCAAAGAGGAGTCCTATTAAATTCAAGAAACATCAAAAGAATGGCCAACTCCTTTATTTCAGATAGAAGATTTAGAATATAAAAACCACGTCATTGCGAGGAACAAGGTGACGAAGCAATTCCAGTCTCTTAAGGGAGTGTAATAGCAAATGATAAGATATTCCTACGTATATCTATTAACCAATAAATACAACACAGTAATTTATGTTGGCGTTACCTCAAATTTAGTAAAAAGAATCTACCAGCACAAGAACAAATTAGCCGATGGTTTTTCTTCAAAATACAATTTAGACAAGCTCGTATATTTTGAATCCTTTGAAGATATTAATGAAGCTATAAAAAGAGAGAAGCAGATTAAGGGCGGTTCGAGATTAGATAAAGTTAAGTTGATTAAATCTACTAATCAAGAGTTTAAAGATTTGTATGATCAAATTGTTTGAGATTGCTTCGTCACTTTGTTCCTCGCAATAACGGAGTGTTAAACAGTAGCTACTTTAATAGTATTAGTAGTCCCCGAAACCCCGGCAGTTGTTCCAATAACAATGACCACCTTATCACCTTTTTTAAGCCCATGACCCTGAGCAATTTCTGTCATAACGTGCTCCAAAAACAAATTAAAGTTAATTGTCGGCCTTACTACAATAGGCTCAACTCCCCAAACCAAAGCTAACTGATTCTTAGTCTGCGCGTCATGAGTAATTGCAATCAATCTGGCAGCTGGCCTGAATGCTGAAGTGGCTTTAGCAGTTTTTCCGGTTGCAGTCCCATTCACGATTGCTTTGGCATTAATTTTTTCACCAAGCGCAGCACTTGAAGCGGCAATTGCCATAAATTCAGTTTCCTCAGGATTCAAATCATCCCAATGAATTTTAATTCCGTGGTGATAATCAGGGTGTGACTCCACAGACTCAATAACATTCCGCATAGTATCTACAGCTTCAACCGGATATTTACCGCTGGCTGATTCCGCTGAAAGCATAACCGCATCAACCTGATCTAAAACCGCGTTAGCAACGTCAGAAACCTCAGCTCTGGTTGGACGTGGATTCTCAGTCATCGATTCCAACATCTGAGTCGCTACAATCACCGGTTTTCTATACTGCCGACATAAATTAATAATCTTCTCTTGATAAATAGGCACCTGAGCGTTGTTAGTTTCGATAGCCAAATCACCACGCGCCACCATAACCGCATCCGCAGCCTGAACTATCGCTTCAATATTATCGATAGCCTCTTTCTTCTCAACTTTAACAATAATTTTAACTTTTGGATTATACTCCTCAATCAACTTCTTAACCGGCTTAATATCCTCAACAGTCTGAACGAAAGACAAAGCAATGTAATCAACACCGTGCTTTAAAGCAAATATCGCATCATCGTGATCTTTCTTAGTAAATGATGCACTTCCAAGATTAGTATCAGGCACATTAACTCCCTTATTAGAAGAAATAACCCCGGAATTTAATGCCTCCCCAACTAAAGTCTTGCCCTTCACATCAGTTATCATCACTTCGATTAATCCGTCATTTAGAAATAATCTGTCACCCTTTTTAACAAAAGGGGAGAGGTCAAATTGAATAGGTATCTCTAAATCTTCAGGAGCCGCGGAAATCATAATAGTTTCTCCGGTTGTAATCCTCTTAAGTCCATCAATAATTCCCAGGCGCAATTTAGGACCCTGCAAATCAGCAAATACTGCCAATGGTTTATTCAATTCTTCAGAAATACTACGCGCAATTTTAATCTGTTGAGCTTTTTCTTCATGAGAGCCGTGAGACATGTTTAATCGCACAACATCCATACCAGCTTTCGCTAACTTTTTCATTGAAGATTCGTCCCAAGATGAAGGACCAATAGTACAAACAATTTTAGTTTTGCGGTAATTTGCGAGTCCTGTCATAACCTATCCTATAGTTACATTCTACAACTTTGGGAATTAAATGTAAATAGGTATTAAGTATAAATAATGTACCAGGAATTGAGTAGCCGGCATTTTGCGATATACGGGTAAATTGAATTTAAGTTAAGCTTAATAGATAATACTAATACATCTATAAAAATGAAAATATTAATCTCTGGTGGCGCTGGTTTCTTAGGCTCAAATTTATGCGAAAGACTTTTAAATGAAGGTCACGAAGTGACAGCACTGGATAATCTAATCACCGGAAACGAAAGCAACATCGAGTCTCTAAAACAAAATCCCAATTTTAAATTTGAAAACTTAAATATCCTGGAAGTGAAAAAACTCGAAGACCGCGAGTTTGATAGGGTCTATCATATGGCCTCTCCTGCCTCCCCAAATAAATTCAGTAAAAAAAGTTATCTGGCCTTACCATTTGAGACCATGCAAGCCAACACCAACGGCACTTCCGCTCTTGCTGAATTCGCTCAAACTAAAGGCGCCAAATTCCTCTTCGCTTCAACCTCAGAAATCTATGGCGATCCTCTGGAGCACCCCCAAAAAGAAACATATAGGGGCAACGTTTCCACAACCGGAATCAGAAGCGTCTATGACGAAGCTAAAAGATTCGGCGAAACAATAACCTCAGCTTTTATCAGATATCAGAACCTTGATGGCCGAATCATCAGAATCTTCAACACCTATGGCCCGAAAATGGACCCCGACGACGGCCGCGCCGTTATTGAATTTGTAAAAAAAGCCTTAAAAAATGAACCAATCCCAATTTTCGGCGACGGCACCCAAACCCGCTCTTTTTGTTATGTCGACGACCTAATTGACGGCATCATCAAGGCTATGGAAACCGACGGCACCAAGGGTGAAATCTTCAACATCGGTAATCCGGTCGAATTTACCATCTCCGATCTCGCCCAAATCGTCAAACGCGTCACGGGCTCCACCTCTGAAATCACCTACACCGAAGCCCTCCCCGAAGACGACCCTAAAAGACGAAAACCCGACATCGAAAAAGCCAGAAAAATCCTAAAATGGGAACCCCAAGTCAAACTCGAAGACGGACTAAAAAGATTGGTGCAGCATCTAAATGATTCACAAAAACATTAAGCTGCTTTCTTGGTTCTTCTTCTTTTCCGATTTTAAATTCTACGTTCCGATTATCATTTTATATTTTACCCAAGTCACAGGTTCGTTTGCCTTGGGCATGAGTATATTCTCCATTATCTTTTTATCCCAAGCCCTGTTCGAAATCCCTACCGGAGTCTTCTCCGATCTCGTCGGCAGAAAATGGACCTTCATACTTGGAATGCTGGCTTCAATCCTGGCAGTAATATTCTACGGGATCGGTCAAAGCTTCCTTATCCTGGCAATTGGCGGCGTTCTCGAAGGGCTCTCCAGGTCTTTTTTTAGCGGCACTGATCAGGCAATTCTGCATGACAGCCTAAAAGAGAATGGCAATGAAGACGAATTTGGGAAATATCAAGGCCAGGTCAGTTCTGCAAATCAAATTGGTTTGGGAATTTCTGCTGTTATGGGTGGTTTTATCGCTTACTTTTGGTCCTTCAGTCTATCAATCTGGCTTTCTTTAATACCTCAATTAGTTGCTTTTATAATCTGTCTCAAGTTTACCGAACCAAAAGTATTCACCAGAGGAGAGAGCAATATTTTTGGACACTTAAAAGAATCCCTCAGGCAATTTAGGAGCAACCAAAGATTAAGATACTTAACGTTGTCAGATGTCTTCAGGTTTGCCCTCGGTGAATCGGCCTTTCTATTTCGACCTGCGTTTTATGCCAGCCTGTGGCCGGTTTGGGCAATAGGACTGGCAGGTGCAGGATCTTTCTTCGGAGCTTCGGTAGGGTTCTATTACGCCGGCCCGTTAATCAAAAAATTCAAAGAATTCAAAGTTCTAGTTGGCGAAGTGCTGATAAACAGAGCTATTAACTACGGAAGCTTACTATTCCCAACAGTCGCATCGCCGGCCTTTATGACTTTAACTTCAATCAATTTTGGCACCGCCTTCATAGCCTTAAAAAGTCTAATGCAAAAAGAATTTACAGATCAACAAAGAGCCACCATGGGATCTCTAAGCTCTTTCCTGGGAAACGTAGTTTTCGCTCTCTTCGCTTTACTTATTGGCATAACCGGAGATTACCTCGGCCCTACAAACGGCTTACTAATTCTTAACACCCTGATATTCATACTGGTTATCTTCTACTGGAAAATCTTCAAATAATGCTAGTATTAGAAAATGCCTGAGCTTCTTTATTACGCTGTCTCTGTGTTATTCATAATATTTCTCCTGTACGTATTAGCAATCTCTCTTTATTCTTTAATCAGAGGCGCCCCATATGCCGCACTCGGCTCCGATAGATTAAAAACCGTCATCAAACTCTTAGACATCAAAAAAGGGGAGCAGATTGCCGATTTAGGATCTGGAGATGGCAGAATTGTAATAGCCGCCGCAGGAAAAGGCGCTACAGCCGTGGGTTATGAAATAAACTATCTCCTGGTTCTTCTCTCCAGAAAAAACATAAAAAAGTCAGGTCTAAAAAATGCCTCTATTCGTCAAAAAGATTTTTGGAGCGAAAACTATTCTTCTTATAATTCTATAACTATCTATACCCTGCCTCATATTCTCCCGGCTTTAGGCCGCAAACTAAAAAAAGAATTAAAGCCCGGAAGCAAAGTCATTTCCAATCACTACAAATTCCCAAACTGGAAAATACATAAATCCGAGGGTGATGTTCATTTATACATAATCTAAATTTAAATCTTTATGTATAATAGCCTCTTATGAATCAACTTATCACTCGTGCCTATTTATTTGATAAATTCTTCCACGGATTAGTTTATCTAACCGGCTCAGTGGCTTCATATTTACGCTACCTGGTTCTGAAACTTAGATCAGATAAAATCGGCTCAAATATCACAATCAATTACGATTCAATAATAATCCATACTACCAAACTTAAAATGGGAAATAATGTCTCAATAGGCAGAAGAGCTTTTATTTTAGCCAAGGTAGGTTTAAGTATCGGCAGTAATGTATTAATAGGCACTAAAGCAATAATTATGCCAGGAATAACAATTGGTAATAATGTCGTTATAGGCGCCAATAGTGTTGTCACCAAAAGCGTTCCCTCAAATTCAGTCGCCGCTGGAATTCCTGCTAAAGTAATCAGGAAAATAAAATAACCAAAAACTCTTATGTTAGCTGCTCTGACAAAAATATTTACTGGTTCGGAAAAATTCATCCTGACCGATGAACACAAGCTCAGTCTGGATCTACTTGAGAACACCACGGGTAATATTTTCCTGACCGGCAAAGCCGGAACCGGAAAAACCACTCTAATTTCTTATTTCAGGTCCCACTCAAAGAAAAAAATAGTCATTTTAGCCCCCACCGGCATCGCTGCCCTAAATATAAAAGGCCAAACAATCCATTCTTTCTTCAAATTCCCGCCCCGAATGATTGATAAAAACGCTATAAGGAGGAGTTCAAATGACCGTATCTACGCCGATATCGACTGCATAGTTATCGATGAAATCTCGATGGTGCGGGCCGATCTACTCGATGGCATAGACATGTTCTTAAGGTTGCATGGTAGAGATAAAAACAGCCCTTTCGGTGGAGTCCAGATGGTTTTTGTTGGTGATATGTTCCAACTTCCTCCAGTAGTCAGATATGAAGACATGGAAATTTTTGGAAAGTTTTACGATTCACCATTTTTCTTTAGCGCCAAATGCATGGAGGATTCCATCTTCCATTTTATAGAACTGCAAACAATCTTTAGGCAGAAGGAATTGGAATTTGTAAACATTCTAAACAAAATCAGAGTCGGCGATGTTACTGCCCAAACTTTTGAACTGATTAACGAGCGGCATAATCCCCAGGGGGCAGGGGATAAGCACATCATTCTTTGCACCACTAATAAAGTCGCCGAAGGAATTAACGAAACGAAACTAGCTGCTATTAATAACGAAGCTTATATCTACCATGCTGAAATCGAAGGAAATTTTCCAACAGAAGAACGCAACATCCCCGCTGAGATAGAACTTAAGTTAAAAAAAGACGCCCGGGTTCTATTTGTTAAAAACGATTCAGGCGGCCAATGGGTCAACGGCAGCACCGGGGTTGTTAGCAGTCTTTCAGAGGATTCAATTCAGGTTAAGTTGGACGAGACTGGTATAGCTGTCGAAGTGCATGAGGACGTCTGGGAAAATATCAGCTATTCTCTCGATCCAAATACCGGGGAGTTAAAAACAGAAGTTTTAGGAAAATTAAGACAATACCCGCTAAAACTAGCCTGGGCAATAACCATCCACAAGAGCCAGGGCATGTCCTTCGATAAAGTTTGCCTTGATTTCAGCAAATCTCCCTTTGCCCACGGCCAAACCTATGTAGCTTTAAGTCGATGCCGAACTCTTGAAGGCCTGGTAGTTACCAGAAAACTCTGGCCAAATGATGTCTTAATTGACGAGCGGATTATTGAATTTACAAACCGCTTAAAAAGAAGCTAGACATTAATTAAGAAGTAGATCCCAAACAGGCTAATCGCCAGTCCTGAATACTTTAGTAATCTTAAACTCA
>CAYNRM010000072.1:0-7163 GCA_964399555.1 uncultured Gammaproteobacteria bacterium
AGCTGTAGAAGAGATGGAAAAAGAAGAGGAGTTGGTCGCGGATACTGAGGAAAAGCCTTCACTGAAAGAAGAAGAGGTGGATTCTGAGATTGAAGAGAGGTCGATTAAAGATCAGGGCGAGGTGGAAAAGGCAGAGAGTGTTCATTCTGAGATTTCTTCTAAGCCTGAGGAAGATGAGATGGAGGCTGATTTAGCCCCTAAAGCTGGTCCTGACTCCCTTGATGATTTGGCAGATGAGACTCCTTTTGCGCCAGATAGCGATATTCCACGAAAAGCTGCAGTAGATTCTCGTGAGGAGGAAGAATATTCCATTCCAAACCTAAAAGTATCTAGACAAGAGGGTAGCAGTATGGGGTATAATGCACCCTCTCAAAGAGAAGGCGTCGGTCAGAGCTATTCTCCCAAAAACAATAATATGGACGGTAATAATGATCCAAATAGCTTTTTTTCCCAACATCAGCCTCAGCCTGCCAAGCGGGCAAATAAATTCCATCTTTTGGTATTAGTAATTATTGGAATTGTGGTCATTGGTTTTACTGTATATATATTGAAGGGCGGATTCGGAGATATAAAAATTGGCACAACCCAACCAAGTCCTTCCCCTTCCGCTGTAGCGACACCTGAGCCGACTCCAACCCCGACACCTGAACCCGAAGTTGACAGAGGCGCATTCACTGTCAGAGTCCTTAATGGGACTTCTACCAGTGGATTGGCTGGAAAAGTCAGAGATAAGCTTAAAGAAACTGGTTATAAAACATCTACTCCGGGGAATGCCACGGAGACTGATGTAGCGCAAACTGAGATTAGAGTTAAGGAGGGGAGCGAGTCTGCGGCTTTAGTACAGCGATTAATTCTGGATTTGGCTCCTGATTATGAGGCTAAAGAGGGTGAAAAGTTAGATGATAAAGTTGCATACGATGCAGAGGTAATTATCGGCGACAAGTAGTTCAAGCTTCTTATTTTCTTCCCGTTAGGTTTACAAGATTTAGCAGATGTGCTTAAATGGGTTCTGGTAAAGCTTATTTATCCAAAACACTGTTCGGGCTTTATCAAGGAAATTATTACATGCGAATTACGATAGTTTTAAGGCTAGTTTTAGCTGTTATTTTTGCGTTAACCGCTTTCATCTTTACGGAAGTCGTACCCGATATTCCTCCTTTTAACAGAATTTTTTTGCGAATTGTTATTACTATCTGGTTTGGGCTGATGGGTTATGGATTGTTTCCTGATTTAGCGAAAATCGTATCGACTACAACCATAAGATTTATCAATGGCTTTGTTTCCAGGTTGTCAGCTGAAATTACCACTCAAATGTTGAAACTACAAAGAGCTCCGGGAAGTATGGGGGGGAATTTGTTTGGAGCTAGTGCTCCTTTGGGAGGGATTGCTGTTAATCACCCTTTAATTTTAGATACCTCGGCCATAATTGACGGAAGAATACTAGATATTTCTAAAACTAATTTTCTTTACGGCACTATTCTAATCCCGACCTTTGTATTGACCGAGCTTCAGCAGGTGGCTGATTCGGCAGACTTTATTAAAAGAAGCCGGGGTCGGAGGGGATTTGAGATTATTGACGAGCTTAAGAAAGTCAAAGGACTGCGTATTGAGATTTGGGATAAAGATGGACAAGGGAAGAATGTTGATGAAAAGATTCTTAGATTGGCTAAAAATTTGAGTGCGCGGATTATTACTACTGATTTCAATTTAAATCGGTTAGCTACTGTTTCGAATGTTTTGGTTTTGAATATAAATGAACTTTCTAATGCATTGAAGACGATTGCAGTTCCAGGGGAGAGATTGAAGGTAAAGGTGGTTCATTTAGGTAAAGATGCTAAACAAGGAATTGGTTATTTGCCGGACGGCACGATGATTGTAGTTGAAGAGGGTGCGGATTTGGTCGGGAGAGAAGTCGAGACGGAGGTTTCCCGTCTTATTCAGGTAGCTGCAGGGCGCATGATCTTCGTTAAACTTAAGAAGTAGTTATCCACAGTGTTAAATTCCTTGGTGTGTATAAATAATCGTCGTGCGTTTAGGCCGCCCTTTCAATCTAAAATGATTGATAAGCCTGTTTGAGATACTCTAGGACATAGGTTTTTTGCTTGATATTTTCCTATAGGGCGCCAATGTATTGACAAATAGTTTTGGAAGTGATACTCTCGATTAGAGTAGAAAACGTAAAAATGTTTAACCTAGGATTTAAAAAAGAATTGAAAAAAAGAAGATATGGTCAGGAGGCTCAGATGATGAGTCAGGTTAAGAAAGTTCTTGAACAAAAAGGACAGGGACTTATTTTGATGGTGAGAGGATAGGTTGGTAGTGAGACTTTCGCAATATGCAGACGGATTGCGAAAGTCTTGCCACTTACTAACGTAATAAGCAAGAATGGTTTAATAGCTTCAACTATCAGCCAAAGAAATTTGACTGAATTGATAGAAGGAAGGGGGGGTTGAGAACTCGAGAACAGAGGTTTACTGCTTTTTAGAGAAAAAAAAGAGCATTACTACCGCAGACGGACTCGAATAGCAATGCCCTTTTTGATTATTACAATCATAACTTCAAGAGCAGTTAGAAGTTATGATCATGTATCTAGAATTTCATATTCTGGGGTTTCTGTCAAGGGGTTATTTTGAGGCTAAATTACGTAAAATGTAATTTTTAGGTAATAAATCTGGGTAAAAAAGTGTTTCATTATTTTTACCTCATGAGTAACTGCTGAGCTTAGGGTTTTTAGGTAGTAATTTCTGGTTAGAATTTTGGTAGGGTAGTATTTTGAGCTGGGGACTAATCTAGGGCAGGGATTAGTTCCCAGTCCAAGATATTAATACCAAAATTTTAATGATCAAAGGGATTGCTCTGGTTTTGATAGATATTCAGCAGGGGTTTGATGATCCTAAGTGGGGCAGCAGGAATAATCCGAAGGCAGAAGAGCAGGCCTCAGTACTTCTAAATTTTTTCAGAGAGAATAATTTACCTTTTTATCACGTACAGCATTTAGCTACAGAGAAAGAATCCCTTTTAAGAGCGGATAAGCCTGGGGTCAAGATTAAGCCTATTGTTGCGCCTAAGGAAGGGGAAATAGTTATAAATAAATCAGTTAATAGTGCGTTTATAGGTACTGACCTAAAGGAGGTCTTAGAAAAGGGTGGAATGAAGACAATTGTTTTTGTGGGGCTGACAACTGACCATTGTGTTTCGACAACTGCCAGGATGGCGGGGAATTATGGCTTTAGGGTGATTGTTATTTCTGATGCTACTGCGACTTTTGAAAGACAGTTTAATGGGAAACATTTTTCAGCGAAAGTGATGCATGAAGTTGCCCTTGCCAGTTTGAATAAAGAGTTTGCAGAAATTATGACGACAGAAGAACTTCTTAAACTTCTTTAGCTTTCAGACTCCAGCTTTCAGCTATCAGACTTTTAGAATTGCGATTTTTTTGCAGCAGCCGAAGACTGATAGCTGAGAGCCGATAGCTTTATTCAGCACTTATCCCCAGGAGTAGAGAGGTTATCCACAGAATTTACTCAAGTTATATCCTGTAGCAATATCACGCTAAATATTAATCGCGCAGATAGAGCCTATATAGTATGTATAGAAAGACTAAACCGCGAGGGGACTTGACAAATAGATGTACCTATAGTATTATTCACAATACAGAAATTAAAACTGCCAAGTTGGACTACAAATTTCCTCTTTGGTAAAAAATAAAAATATGACAGAACGTAACCGAAACATTCAAGTAGATATTCCTCGAGATCCTTCAACAGGACTTTTATCAAGAAGAAGAGCGATAATGTTGATGCTTGCAGGTGCAAGTGCCGTTGTTGCTGGCCCTGGGAAAGCTATTGAGGCTCTTGCTGCTTGTGCTCCTGTAAAACCTGCATCTCCTGAAGAAGCATTTGAAAAACCATGTTACGAGGGTGTTATTGAAAATACATTTCAGCTAGGAAGTTTTGTATACAGACCTACGGAAGGTAGTGATAATGGCATATTTGATCCCGAGGATTGCATTCTGGACACTGTTGTAAAGGGTAATTTTAAAGTTGCATTGGCTACAGGTCAAAACTTTGATTTAGTAACTGATCAGTCGGGATGGGCAAAAGATAATACAGGCGAACAGACGATAAAGGTAAACACAGAATCTGGAAAGCCTGGTATTAAAGTTGTAAAACTTCCTAACGGGACTGGAGAGCTATCGTCTTACTATGCCACTGATGCAGTTGTGACAACATTCAAAAAAGGTCCTGACAGTGCTCTTATAGAACACGAAAAATTTGCAGGATTGCTTCCTTTCTATAAAGAAGGAGCAGATTATAATCCTGATTATTGTGGAAGAGTATGGGTTTTAGGACTTGATATAAAAAACATTCCTGGCAACTCACTTCTGGGGGTTAAGAATAATCCGCAAGAGAGTCCGAAAACAGTGCATCCATTAAGGAAGGTAAACTAATTTGACAGAAAGCTTATAGTAGTGTATACTACGCTTTCTTAAGTTAAAAGTATAAACTTATAAATAAAACTATGAAAAATTTAAATACAATTCTAAATCTCATCAAAGGTACTTCAAGGTCATTAGTCCTTGGACTTTCCCTTCTTGTTATAGCTTTGGGAATATTTTCTTCATTAAGAGGAGATCTGCTGCAGAGAGGTCCAAGCGTTATTGTGGCTTTCGATGGTAATAGTGATTCACCTGGCGACGGTAGTGGTGGTAGTGATAATGGTTGTGGAGGTTGTGATAATAATTCGAACTCAGGAAACAATGATCAGGGTAGTGGTGGGTCGAATCAAAATGATTCTCAAGATAATCCTGATAATACTTATTATCCTCAGCCTACTCCGACACCAACTGTAGCTCCGACACCAACTCCTACACCTATGCCAACACCTACCCCTAGACCAAGCTATACTCCACAGCCAACACCAACACCAACACCTAGACCAAGCTATACCCCACGACCGACACCGACACCTACTGTAGCTCCAACACCGACTCCGATTCCTTCAACTATACAGTGCGGAGTGGGTAAGATTGCTAAGGTTGTCAATTCAACAATAATTTGTGTGTCACAGAATCAGACTCAAAATCAGGCTCAGGTTCAGAATAATAATCAAAATCAGACTGTTAACCAGAATGTAGTAGCTACCGGAGGAAACTCTTCAAGCTCTTCCTCTTCATCGAGCAATGTGAACTTGGTTGTTAATAATCAATCAACTAATACAACAAATAATAATACGACCCGTGAGATCGTAAGAGAAGTTACAGTTGCGGCCCCTGTTAAAGGTGGAGAAGTAACAGTAACACCTCAGGTTGTAATGCAAACTAAAGGCGACGTTAGAGAATTACCTAAAACTGGTTTACCTTTAGCTGCTCTAGCTTTAGGCGGATTAATGCCTGCTGGATTTGGTCTTAAAAGATTTGGTAAAAAAGAAGCTGTACAGGAATCTGCAAACTCTATCTGGACTGAGAGACAATTAAACTCCTAACAGGGTAGTTGATTTACTTATTGACACTGATTGCTTAAGTTAGATACAATACATTCAATCTAGAGTTAATTTTTCTTCTCTGCATAGCACAAGAATTCAATGATTTCCAAATAACTCATAAATATTACTCAAATTTATTAACTATGGCTAATACACGTTCCTTTAAACCTAAAACACAGCCCGAATCTTCTGACGTTGATCAGATGATTGGTGGCCCGGATAACTCTTCACAACCAGAATCTTCACAACCAGAATCTGCACAACCAGATTCTCAACCTCAACAGAATTTTGAAAGTCAGCCTCAGCAGGGAAGATATGAGAATCAAGGTAATCAAGGTAATCAAGGTTATGAGAGAAATTCAGGTTATTCAGATCAGCAATCTTCAGACTCGTATCGACCATCGAGATATTCAAGAGGAAATGATGATGGCTACAATAATAATGGATACCAAGGCGGGGGTTCAGATTATAACCGCGGAAGTTATCGAAGACCACAACAGGTCGATACAATGCGAGATGTTCCAACTGAAGAGGTGGCAGGATATTTAGATATTATGCCCGAGGGGCATGGTTTTTTGAGACCAAAATATATTCCTTCTGATATGGATGTGTATATTTCTGCCAGCCAGATTAGGCGTTTTAATTTGAGAGGTGGAGATTATGTTGAGGGTGGTGCACGTCAGCCTAAGGAGAACGAGAGATATTTCGGTTTGCTCCAGGTAAGCAAAGTTAACAGTAAAAATTCTGAAGAATTTGTGTCGGAAGTCGGAGCTAATGGCAGGCCAGCTAAGTCAAAGAGAATCAAGTTTGAGGATTTGACTGCAATTTACCCTAATAGACAGCTCAAATTAGAAACCGGAAAAGCTCCGGCTTCACAAAGAATTATTGATCTAGTATCTCCGATTGGTTTTGGGCAGAGAGGGATGGTGGTTTCACCTCCTAAAGCTGGAAAAACCTCAATTCTCAAGGATTTAGCGGCAGGTATCACCAAGAATCATCCAGATGCGATTTTGATGGCAGTATTAGTTGGGGAGAGGCCTGAGGAAGTTACAGATTTATCACGATCTATAAAGGGTGATGTTATTGCCTCTAATTTTGATGAGCCGGCTGAGAATCAGACAAGAGCTGCGGAAATTGCTTTAGAGCGAGCGAAGAGGTTAGTTGAAGAAGGTAAAGATGTGATTATCCTTTTAGATTCGATCACTCGTTTGGGTCGTGCCTATAACTTATCTGTTCCACCATCAGGAAGAACATTATCGGGAGGGTTTGATCCAGTTGCTTTGTATCCGCCAAAGAAGTTTTTTGGAGCGGCCAGAAATTGTGAAGGGGGTGGATCTTTGACTATTATTGGGACAGCTTTAGTTGATACCGGATCCCGTATGGATGATCTTATTTATGAAGAGTTCAAGGGGACCGGGAACATGGAGCTTCATCTTGACCGTCGTTTGGCTGAGAGAAGGATTTTCCCGGCGATTGATGTATCTTCATCGGGTACGAGACAGGAGCAGTTGATGTTTGATAAGGAAACTTATGACAAGATGGCGACGATGCATAGGATGTTGAGGCTTTTGAATGAGAATGAGCAGACTGAGTTGTTTTTGCAGCAGTTGGCGAAGAGTGATACAAACGAAGAGTTTTTAGCTTCGCTTAAAGACTTCAAGTAGGTTAATTCTTAATTC
>CAYNRM010000073.1:0-928 GCA_964399555.1 uncultured Gammaproteobacteria bacterium
CCTGCATCGCCTCAGCCGCAGCACCATCCAAAAGCCTCCCTAATGCTTTAAAATCTGCACTCTCTTTATCTAATTCAAGGTGAAGCTCTCCAATTTTTTTATATGCCGCCACGGCCGCCTTCTGCGTAGACAAATTAAAAGTATCTTTAAATTTTTGAAAGTTAGAATTCATCAACAGATTATCAATTCTCAAATTTTAATGTTCTTGACAGAATACTGACGTACTATTTTTTAATCTGACCAGGCATTAGCGCCATTGCGCCTTTAAAGATCTCTTTTACCTGAGGAAGCGATAATGTCTGGTCAGTCCAGCCCGCATGAGAAGGAGTATCAAGAACTTTCCTGTATTTAGGTGAAACAGTTCCCCTGAAAGCAATCTCAGGATTTCCCTCATAGTCTTTAGAGCTAAATTTGTAACTTGATGTCAAAGCTCTCCTGCCATTGCCGCCTTTGTGGTTTAAGATTATTTCAGGTTCAATCCCTTGGCCAGGGAAGACTAGTTCTACCGAATGATTATTGTCCCAATGACCAAAAGTCATGCTAGAAAACCTGCCAAACTCAGTATTATTGCCTCCATGACTAGGGCCGGGAATCCCAGATCTCATTGCAGAAATTCGATCCCAATCGTAATGATTAACATGGTAGCTTCTCTTCTCAACTAAAAGCTTCTGTACAGCGCCTTCCGTTAATGTTGCCGTTATCAGACCTTGAGGATGGACACCTTTCGCTTGCTTAAAGTGAGTTCTGTCCACACCTACAAGATAATAGTGAAGGGTAGGCTCATCCAGCATACTGGGCTTGTCGTAAAGAAGCTGTGATGAAAAATCAAATGAATCGCTCGAATCTGCTGCATTGGATAGTCGGTCTTCCCACTTAGCCTCCTGAGCTCCCGGTTTTTGTAATAAAGGGATTCTTCTGCGTGTACGCC
>CAYNRM010000073.1:938-7028 GCA_964399555.1 uncultured Gammaproteobacteria bacterium
GTGTACGCCCATCCATTTTATCTGCAGTCTTTTTAAGCCCATCGTAGTAATCTCTACTCAAACTGGCTAGATACTTTTTTAGTTCCCGGTAGTCGTCTTCTGACTTAACTTCGTGACTACCAAGTGAAGCAACATCTATCTCTCGAGCCTTCTCTCTCAGTGTTTTAGCTCCCGGAAATACTATTTCACCTTGATCTGGAGAACTTGTTCCCTCACCCATAAAGCCATTCTATCAGAAATAGCTATTCACAACATGGATCCTTAAATCCGCAATTACGGCATACAGCCTCCACACTCCCGGCTAAAGCCCCGATTAACAATCCGCATTTAGGACAAGACTGGGTATTAGATGGGGGAGTTGCAGTTGATTCCATATTTAAATAATATATCACTCATGGCAAAACCTCCCCACTTCTTTAAAGTTAAGTCGAGAGTTGGTTTAACAAATCCCCCAATAAGACATAATGAATTAAATCTGGGAGTAGAGGATGCACCGGATTCGGTACTCACCCCTTTATTCCTTGAAAACTTTCCCCAAGCAAAAATAAATGATTTTTCATTTACCACTCCAGAGGAAATGAATAAAGACGAATATTGGAAAATTTTAGCCAGGGAGCTTGAGCAACTAAAAATTCTTATAACTAAGGAAGTCTCTAAAACTGATACTCAAATTGTTATTGGGGGAGACAATACTGTTACCCTGTCCTCTTTGGAAGCGGTAATCGAAAGGGTGGGTGATCCCTCTAAAATTGGTTACATCCAATTCGATTCCCATGGCGAAATGCATCAATCAAAAACCTCACTGTCGGGAAACTTCCACGGCATGTACATGCGCCCCTTCTTCGACAAATTTGATATCCCGGAAATAGACGATCTGGTTCCGGAAAAATTAAAGACGAGTCAAATCTTAACAATAGGCGACATTTTATTCGATGGGGAAAAAACTGAAGAGGAGCAATTTTACCAACAAAACAAAATCAGAAATATTAATGTATCGGAATTTGATAAGGACAAAGAAAACGTTTTATCCGAAATCAATCATTTCTTAAAATCTTACCAACATATTCATATCAATTTTGACATCGATGTTTTTCACCGTTCAGTATCATCGGCTACCGGCTTACCCGAGGACGGCCGTTGGTTTAAAGAGCAGATATTCACTATCCTGGATTTGATCGCAAACCATAAAAGTATTTCTTTAGATTTAGTTGAAATCAATCCCAAAAAAGAAGGAGCCGAAAAAACAATCAAACTTGCCCAAGATATCCTACTAAAACTTATAAACTAATAATTTTCATACCCAGGAAAATAATCCCGCTTAATATTCTCCTGAGAAACGCCTAGCCCAGAGATAACACTCTCAAATCCCAAAACCATCGGTTCCGGTCCTGAAATATAATAAACAGCCGACTGAAAATTCGGTACTAAGGTCTCAAGAGCCTTCTTATCAATTTGTCCGGGAACTACCCGCACGTTTTCAGTCAGATTTTCATCAACAACTTGCTCTTCGGAGACATAATAATAGAGTTTAAATTCCGGATGTTTCTTAGCCAATTCCTCAAATTCTTTTCTAAATATGGCATTCGTGGTTCGGTTGGCATAAAACAGGCTCACGTTCAAAGGTAATCCGTTATGATCTAAATCCAAAAGTATCGCCCGAAACGGCGTCACCCCAATTCCTCCGGCAATAAAAACATAATTCAAATCAGGGTCATCCATCGAAAATTTCCCGCTCGGCCCCATAGCTTCAACACTTTGTCCAGCCTCAAGTTTCTGCAGATCTCCTTTAAAAACGCTCCCTTTCTCAGGAGCAAATTTTGTAGTTAGCTGAATATGATTCTCAAAAGGAGCCGAAGCGATAGAAAAAAACCTATTCTCGCCGCGATCGTCGGTTGTCACCTCCGGAATCCGGTATCGCAAAAATTGTCCGGGTTTCCAAATAACAGGCACATCCGGCCTAAAATAATAACTAAAAGTATCCGGAGCCTCTTGTTTCTTCTCAATTAACTGTAACTGCATACTAACGAAAGTCTACCAAAACTGCAGAACCCTTTAAAGGGGAGCTTGCACTTGCAAACTGAGGCTGAGCTCTCTATACTAGGCACTAACTGTATCAGGAAGAGAAAACTCATGAGTCGAAATATTACCATCGTCGTCATCATTCTAATTATTATTCTTTTAGGAACCTATCTAGTCTGGCTCCGCGATAGGGTCACCTCCCAACCTCTACCAACTCCTTCACCTGAAGTAGTTGTAGTGCCTTCAATTTCACCCTCCCCAGTACCAACTCTTGAACCAAGTCCTTCTGCTGCTGCTTCAGCTTCTGCAAGTCCCAAAGTGGCAACGAAGTCTGGAGTTACCCGGTCACCTTCACCAAAGGCCACCTCTTCGCCGAAAGCTACCGCTACTCCAAGAGCTACAGCAGCTCCTTAAAATTGGTAACTACTTGCTTCAAAAAGCAAAATCCTGTACCTTTAAAACCCTATGGACCCCAAGACTGAAAAATTAGTAATCATCGGCTCCGGCCCCGCCGGTCTAACAGCCGCCATCTATGCCGCCCGAGGCGGTTTAAATCCTTTAGTCATTTCCGGACGTGCGGCAGGCGGCCAGTTAATGCTAACCACAGACGTTGATGACTATCCGGGTTTTGAGGACGGAATCCAGGGCCCCGATTTAATGATGAGAATGCGCAAACAAGCCCAAAGATTCGATGTCAGATTCATCGACGAAGATGTCGAATCCGTCGAATTCTCACAAAAACCCTTCACTATTAAGGCTGAAAGCAGAGAGCTGAAAGCTGAAAGCATAATTATAGCCACCGGTGCCCAAGCCTCGTGGCTCGGTCTGGAAAGTGAAACCAGATTAAGAGGTAGGGGAGTATCCGCCTGTGCAGTTTGCGATGGCTTCTTCTTTAAAGGCAAAATTATAGTCGTGGTCGGCGGTGGCGACACCGCCATGCGCGAAGCCCAACATCTCTCGAAAATCGCCACTAAATTATATCTAGTACATAGAAGGGGAGAGTTCAGAGCCCAAAAAGCTTTAGTCGATTTGGTCACCAGCAAAGAAAATGTCGAAGTTCTATATCATAATGTCGTCGAAGAAGTTTTAGGTGAAGAAAAAGTTACCGGAATTAAATTAAAAAACGTAGAAACGAATGAGATTTCCGAAATGCCAATTGACGCTTTATTCGTCGCCATCGGCCACCAACCCTCAACCAAATTCCTTGGAAATGCAGTCGAGTTAGATGAAAAAGGCTACATCAAAGTAACAGACGAAGTCTTCTCCTCAGTCCCCGGCATCTTCGTCGCCGGAGACGTCTCCGACTACCTCTACCGCCAAGCCGTCACCGCCGCCGGAGCCGGCACCAAAGCCACCTTTGAAGTCGAGCGTTACTTAGAAAAATTACCAAACGACGTCGCCCCAACTTAATAATTATGTCTACAATTGATAGTAACGAAGGTTTGGAGCAAATAAGTCCCGCAAGTAAAGTATCAGCAACAACCCCAATGATGAGTTTAACAAAAGCAGTTGAATTAGGGGAATACGAGCCCGAATATTTATCCAAATTTGAAGAGTGGAATGAATTAAGCAAACATTCTCAGTTTGAACTAATTAGACAGGCTTTAGAAAACAGATTGCGGCAACTTATTGGTCAATATGCCGAGGTAAACAATGTTCTTGATTTCTCAAAAAAGCCTCATTTACAGGAGGTACTAAAGAACATAGATGATCAAAGAAAAAAAGTTTTGGAAGATAAAGAAAAACTATATCTTGAATACTCAAAGATATAGAAATTTTGTCATGTGTTAAAATTTCGTCATGAATATTGCAAAAGTAATTTCTAAACTAATCCCTTCAAAAACAATTTACGCCCATTGTGATATACCTTGCGGAATTTACGATCCCCACAACATGCAAATGGCCGCTCATACTGTTATTAGAATGACCCAAATGATTATCGATTTAGAAGAAGGCGATGATCACAAAAAATTCACCCACCAAATGGCTAGACTCGTCAAAGTAAAAGAAGAACACGGCGAACTTTGCAAACATGAATTAAGAGTTCTCTGGGCAGATTATTTTAAACCCGAGCACCTGGAAAAATACCCCGACCTGCACGAGATCGTCTTTAAGACGATGAAATTAGCTTCAAAATCCCGCCAAGAAATAAATATAGAAGCCGCTGAGGAATTGCTATCCAACACTCAAAAAATTGCCGAAATCTTCTTCGAAACCAAAGGTCTAAAATCTAAGAAAGTCAAAGCCCCATATCCTACAGAAAAAGAAATCGTCATCCAGGATTAATGTCGCTCCTCTCAAAATACAAAATCTCCGGCCACAGCATGATGCCCGCGCTAAAACCTAATCAGGAAATTCTGGTCAGCAGCCTTCCGTACCTATTCAAAAATCCCAGCAAAGGAGAGATAGTAGCTTTTAAAAATGAAAATCAGCATATTATTAAAAGAATTAAAGAAGTAGGGGATGGTAAATTTCTTGTCCAAGGAGACAACCAGAAGGATAGCGAAGAGTATGGTTGGATTAGCAAAAATCTAATCATCGGCAAAGTGATTTATATAATCCCCAGTTAAAGTATAATAACCCTATGCCCGAAGTAGCTGCCCCACAGTCAAAGCCTCAAGCAACAGAGATGCCTGTGGTGATAACCCCAATCGAAGTGTCAGGTGGCCGTTTAGTGGATCATGATCAACCCACAGTAAGCAATAAAATTGCCGCTCAAGTTAAAGAACTCGGCTTAACCCATCCCGGACAGATTCCTATGTCAGCTCCCCACGTCGATTTGGCGATGCAACAGTCGGTTGATAAGCGTGCGTCTGAACTTGATAGGGCAGGCAGGAGACAGCCTGACATCTATGAGGACAAAACTGAACTTTCTGGCTTGGCAAAAATGCATGATGCATTAGATTTGGCAGATCAATACGTAACAGGCAGAACCCACAGGACAACCGATGTCGCGGATTTCAATGCTCATAAGAAGAAAATGGGAGAGGAAAAACTGCAACACAGAAACAGTCCTTCAGAAGAGGGCGGAGTCCTGACTAAAGTAGGAAACTGGTTCTTAAAAGAAAAGAAGGCCGCATAGTGTTAGAATACAAAACTCGATAATATGGAAGTAACAGAAACAGCCGCCTCTCAAAGCCCGGATTTATTCTTAATTGTAGTTTTAGTCTTAGTTGCGCTTGGCGCAGCGTTAGTTCTCGTAGGCTTCCTAATCTATTTTTACCCATATTTCAAAAACCTTTATAAATACCGCGAACGCGAGAAGTACTCATTAGGTTTTGTCTTAATGCAAATCACCGTCCCCAGAGGTAATGAAGTAAAAATAGATGCCGCCGAACAATTCATCGCCGCCATCTCTTCAATAAAGGTCGGCTCCGGCGGATTCTTAGGCATGTTTAAAGACCTAAAGCCCCAGCCCCACGTCGCCTTTGAAATCGTCGCTATGCCCGAATCCATCCGTTTTTTCATCGCCTGCCATAAAAAATACCAAGACCTAATCGAAAAACAAATCAACGGAGCCTACCCTGATGCAGCCGTCAAAGAAGTCCCTGAATACAATATTTTCTCCGAATCCGGCAAAGTCGCCTACACCGCCTATAAATTAAAATCAGCTGATTATTTTCCTATCAAGACCTTTAGGGAGTTACCTACTGATCCAATCTCCGGGATCACCTCCGCCCTGGGTAAAATGCAAATAGGGGAAGGTGCAGTTATCCAAATCTTGCTTGCTCCTGCAAGTGACGCCTATAAAACTTCCGGCAAAAAATTCCTGAAAAAAGAGCGCGATCCAGGAGACGGTGATAAACCAAAGGCTCCACCTGACCAGAAACAACTTGAAGCAGTCGAAGGAAAAATCACTAAACCTGGTTTTTCAGCCGTAGTCAGAATTGTCACTTCCTCAACCTCTGAAGAAGCCGCCAAAGCCCATTTAGGAAATATCAAAGCCGCTTTTGAACAATTCAACGGCCCTTACAATGGTTTCTCAGGCGCCAAAATCCCTTCCCAAAAAGGTTTCATCAGGGATTTCGTCTATCGCTACTTGCCCCGCTTCGATAAACTCCCAGTTTTAAC
>CAYNRM010000074.1:0-6637 GCA_964399555.1 uncultured Gammaproteobacteria bacterium
GTCACCAACAGCTCTTCCGGTTGTTACGTTATACGCCGTGATCTTATTCTGATTGTCAGCAATCCAAACACTTGTTATACCTTCTTTATCGAACCAAATAGTTGATAACGGCACGAAAATTTGATTTGAGGTGACTGACTCCATTTGAACTCTAACGGGCGCATGGACAGGCCATGCAACAATCTCTTCAAAAAAAGCTTCGGCAACGAACTGACCATTATCATCAAGGGCCGTTCCAACTCCGGTTATAGTGGCAGTTTGTTTATTAAAAGGTTCTCCGGGGCGGGTCATTGTAACGACATCTCCTTTTTTAGGTAAAGTTTGATTTCCTGGAATTTTAAATCTGACACAGCGGTCATTTGCTGAAGGATTCGTAATTCCAACTGCCGCTATTTGATCTTCACCGGTTACATAATCACCAACATTTTTGAAAATTCCTGAGATCACACCGGCACGGGCTGCATAAATGTTGCGGTCTATACCACCGCTGACTGTTTTAGATAATGCTTCACTCGCTTGAAATCCTTTTTCGGTTTCTTTTTGTTCTCTGGTCAAATTTGTAATTTCATTGTCGGCTTCTGTTACGACTTCAGAATAATCTGATTCGGCCTCTTTGATCCGCTCTTCTTTTTCCTGAGATGTAATTTCACCAATAGATAATGCATTATTGGCATTATTAACTTTGGCACTTTTAGCCCCGTCAGCAGAAGACTTACGAGAATTTAAGCGGTTTCGTATCTCATTTAATTGAGCGTTAACTGCATCGAGTTTATTTCGTGATATATCAACCTCAGTTTTTTTCTCAGCGGTAGTTGCAATCTGGTCGAATTCAGCGGTAATTGATAAGTAGCCGATAGATTGACCCTGCCAAACGTTATCACCAATGTTGACAGTTAAAGTCTGGATTATTCCTTCTCTTGGTGAGTAGATATTCACATCCACCTTAGAAACAACCTCGCCTGCGTATGACCCTTCTTCAATTCCAAGGTCATTTGTTACTAACTGTTGCCCAATGACTTCTGTTGGTGAAATTTTAGCATTGGGTTGTGGCTTGGGAATGGTAGTTTGATGATTCTCAGCAAGTGCAATTTGATAATACGCAATAGCACTAACTTCAGAAATGATGAGAAATAATGCCAGAGAATAAATAAAAATTTGTTTCCGTGTGGGACGAAATTTTTGAAAACGGGACGGAATGAACTTGATTTTCATAGATTTTGGTTTAACATTCTTTTTGCTTTTTTGTCGTAAAATTACTGCCCCTGGTATGTCTTGTTTGTTTTTCATACTTAAACTTGGGCAGTTAGTATTTGTCTACTACGCTTTGTAGTATTGTTTAGAACACTTCAATTTGTCAATACTAAAATTGACTAATGTTTAATTTCCTACTACAATCAGTCGTATGAACAGACAAAAATCCTTCTTAGGGGAGCTGGAAAAAGATGTAATGGATCTTATATGGCAGGAAAGCAAGCCATTAACTGTACGTGCAATTCACGATGATTTAAGTAAGAAAAGGAAGTTAGCCTATACTACAGTAATGACTATTGTTAGTAGGTTAACTGAAAAAGGATTACTCAAAAGAAAAGTCTCAGGAAAAGCCTATTTATATCAGGCGGCCTATTCTAAAGACAAATTTTTAACAAGAGTCTCCCGCCAAATTATTCAGAATTTTGTTTCCAATTTCGGAGAAGCAGCTGTTGCTCATTTTACAGAGGAGATTGAGAAGCTCCCGGTTGATAAAAGAAACAAAATAGTTAAAATGTTAAAAGATGACAAATGATTCATGTAAGCGCTAATAAATCTTTTTACCTCCTGATCACAGTTTCATTGCTGATATTTTTATTAATTGTAAGTTTGCTTTCTAAAATTACTCCACTCACTATTAGTCATGCTTTATACAGATGTAGTGAAGCAATACAAGGCATATCAATCTCTTTACCTCATGCGTTTCCTCAGCTATTTGTTTTACTTTTGTTTCTAATTATAGGGATCGGGTTGTTGTTACTTGCCCTTCAAATCTATAAAACAAGAATGTTTGTAAATAAAATAATTAAAAACAGAATTGGAACCCCTAATGCTGTTGAAAAAATTGCTTCAGGAATTGGTATCTCGGGTAAGATCATTGTAGTAAAGGGAAATAATATGTCATCCTTTTGTTTCGGATTGATTAATCCAGAAATTGTCTTAAGTAAAAAACTGATAGATGCTTTGACAAATACAGAAATTAAGGCTGTCTTATTGCATGAAAGTTATCACTTAAAAAATAGGGATCCACTTAAAATATTGTTAAGTCAGGTAACTATCTCAATTTTTTTCTTTGTACCGATTTTAAAAGATTTTCATAAGTATTATTCTTTATCAAAAGAGATTAGTGCAGATCGAATGGTTATTCAGCATCAAGCATTGGCAGAGCTTAAATCAGCCTTACTAAAAACTATTAGTAATGGAGCACCAAAAATCAGTGGTGTTGCATCTTTTGCAGGTGAAGGGATGTTAGAAGAGAGAATTAGAGCGTTAACAAATAACAAATCCAGAGTAGGTCTTGAGTTATCTGTACTTAATGTCACAGTATCTCTTTTTGTTTTAGTATTCGCTTTTAGCATTCTTCATCTTCCAGTTCATGCTATGGAGAATGATGATGGGTCTCATTCATATTTTATAATTTCATCGCTTGAAGCACATCTGTTGACCTGTGACAAAGAAGTGGACACTGCTGATATTCCCTTCATTAAAAATGAATTATTCACTCCGATAGTTGGTCCATAGATGCTAAATCTTGACAGCGAACACTGATTACTACTACACTTTGTAGTATAGAAAGTTTTAAAGCGCAGTTCCCCCTTTGGGGTTGGTTTTAAAAAAATTTATGGATCTTTTAGTTATATTTATCACGGGTTTAACAGTAGGAGGGCTAACTTGCCTGGCAGTTCAGGGCGGACTTTTGGCGTCAGTTATCGCAGCAAAAGAAGAAGAGGAACTTAGGAAAGATGTAAATACTAAAAATACTTTCTTCCCAACACTGGCTTTTATAGTGGCTAAACTCGCCTCGTACACGCTGTTAGGTCTTATTTTAGGGGGGGTTGGGGGAGCGCTGGGTATTAGTCAAAATGTTCAAATTGCTATGCAATTTTTAGCCGGAGTTTACATGGTAGCCGTCGCGTTTAATCTCTTAAACGTCCATCCAATTTTTAGGTATGCCATAATTCAGCCCCCCAGATTCTTAGCTAAAATAGTTAGAAATCAATCAAAATCTAAAGACCTCTTTGCTCCGGCATTATTAGGAGCGATGACAATTTTTATCCCCTGCGGCACGACATTAGCGATGGAAGCCTTAGCAATCAGCAGCGGAAATGCTTTCACCGGAGCCGCTATCATGTTCACCTTTGTTTTAGGAACATCACCATTATTTTTTGGAGTCGGCTGGCTAACCTCAGTGTTAGGAGACAATTTTAGGGGAAAGTTTCTGAAAGTAGCCGCTGTGGCGTTGCTGTATTTCGGGGTCACTTCTATAAATGGTGCATTAAACGCAGCCGGTTCACCACTTACATTAGAATCAATAGCCGAGAATTCTCCAATCCAAATCGATTTGACTCCCCAAGAGAATCAGACCAACTTACAAACTCAACCAGATCTTGCAGGTGTCACGTTGATTAATGGAATGCAAAGCGTTGATTTGATGGTTACCCCCAATGGTTATTCTCCTAAATTGATTACAGTTAAAAGTGGTGAGCCGGTTAAGTTAAATCTCAAGTCTACAGGTGCCTATTCCTGCGCCTCAGCTTTTAGAATTCCTTCCCTCGGAATCTCCAAAAACTTACAACCAAACGGTACAGACTTTGTTGAATTCACGCCAAAGAATCCCGGTAAGATTGCTTTTACCTGTTCAATGGGAATGTATAAAGGAGTCATTGAAGTAATATGATCGTTAAGAAAAAACTAAACATTAGCGGAATGCATTGTACCTCCTGCTCCTTAAATATTGATTTTGACTTAGAGGATTTGGAGGGAATTAAATCCTCAAAAACCAGCTACGCTAAACAAGTTACCGAAGTTGAATTCGATGAAGATAAAATAGAATTATCAAAAGTTCTGGAGCAAATTAAAAAAACCGGATACCAGGCCGAACTCCAAAGTTAAGATTAGAAATTAGTCCTCAAGAATAATATAATTACTCTTCGTATGAAAGCTTTTTACGCCCTTTTAATAAATAACTTAATCGCCGGTGTTACTAACAATTTCGTCTGGTTTGCTCTAACTTTTTGGACCTACCTTGAAACAAGATCTGTTTTTGCAACTGCAATTATTTCCGGAATTTATCTGACAATTACATCCTTATCCGGATTCTGGTTTGGCTCAATCGTTGACCACAACAAGAAAAAAACCGCCATGATGATCTCAAGCCTGGCTTCATTAGCATTCTTCATAGTAGGAGCAATTTTTTATAGCCTTTGGCCAACTGAAGTTTATAAAGACCCCTCCAATCCTCAACTTTGGATTTATATTCTTTTGATGATGCTTGGAGTAATTGTCGGAAATATCCGCAATATCGCTTTGCCGACTGCCACAACAATTCTGGTTCCTGAGAAAAATAGAGACAAAGCCAATGGACTTTCAGGTTCTATGATGGGCGTCTCATTCTCACTTACTTTCGTTTTAAGCGGAGTAGTCCTTGCATATAACGGTATGTTTGGCGTTCTGATATTTACTCTTGTTTTTACAGTTATCTCAATTGCCCATCTATACTTTCTTTCAATTCCTGAAAAAAAGATTGTTCATCTTCATCCTAATGGCACATCTGTTGGTAAGAAAAAAGGCATAGACATTCGGGGTACTATTACCGTCATCAGTACTATACCTGGATTATTTGGACTGTTATTTTTTAATACAATTAATAATCTTTTGGGAGGCGTTTTTATGTCTTTAATGGATGCTTATGGGTTAACACTTGTTTCAGTACAAACATGGGGTTTTATGTGGGGAGTTCTAAGTCTGGGCTTTATTCTTGGCGGAATAATAATTCATAAAAAAGGCCTAGGAAAAAATCCTGTTCGTACCATGTTCTTGGTCAACATTGTTACCTGGACAGTCAGTATCTTCTTTACGGTCCAGCCCTGGATTTGGCTTCTGGCAATAGGCATGCTTGTTTGGATGACACTCATTCCTTTTGTTGAGGCGAGTGAGCAGACAATAATTCAAAAAGTCGTCCCGCCGGAGCGTCAGGGTAGAGTTTTTGGATTTGCTCAAAGTATGGAGCAATCAGGCGCACCACTAATGGCTTTCATAATAGGTCCGATTGCGCAGTTCATCTTTATTCCTTTTATGACCACAGGCGTCGGAGTTGATTTAATTGGCGGCTGGTTTGGAACTGGCGAAGGTAGGGGAATGGCTTTAGTTTTTATTATCGCCGGAATACTCGGCTTAATGGTGACTCTTCTGGCGATGGGGACAAATTCATATAAACTCCTCTCCGAAAAGTACCAGACGGGCTAATCCTATACTCTGCAAAAAGATTTGCTACAATTGCGCATATGGCAAAGACAGATTACATAACCGCAAGTGAAATAGGAGACTATATTTATTGCAAAAGAAGCTGGTGGTTAAAAACTCAAAATCGCTATGAAACCACCCCTCAAGTGGTGAGCGGCACCAAATCGCATAACGCGCTTTCTTTTAAACTCAAACTCTCACCCAAATTAAGAATAATCGCTCTCCTTCTAATCGGTATAGCAGTTCTATTTATCGCTCTAATTATTATTTCTTTTACGGGGTCATGAACATACTTTTAATTATTTCAGGTACTGCATTATTACTCGGATTTATACTTTTTGGAATCTGGTTTTACCAGATGAAAGGCTTCGGCATTCTATCTAAAAAAAAGATTTACACAGACACAGAAAACAATCCCGGCGAAATTCTATACTCTAAAACTCTGTCTCTCTCCGGCAAACCCGATTATCTTATCAAAGAATCGGGAATGGTTTTCCCGGTTGAAGTAAAAACCGGCCACACCCCGAATTCCCCGTATGTAAACCACACCATGCAACTTATGGCCTACTGCCTTTTAGTTGAAGAAAACTACGGCATTCGCCCAACCGGTGGTTTCTTAAAATACCCTGGTTATGAATTCAAAATAGCCTACACCGATGAAGCCCGTGACTCAATTAAAGAATTAGTCGGAGAGATGCTTCTCCTAAAGCACAGCGGTCGCGAACAATTCTGTAACCACCCTGATCACAACAAGTCTTAATTCTAGTCAATTATCGCGACCTAACAGTTAAAACAGCCCTGTGAATTGGTTAACTTTGTTATATAATTTGCGCATATGTGGCAAAGTAGCAGATTCTTCGTACTTTTTCTTACCTATTTTATTACTGCAAGAATTAGCTTAAATATTGATGCAATTGGGGGATTTGCCGGTTTTGTCTGGCCGGCTGCGGGAATTGCTTTAGCTGCGCTTTTCCTCTGGGGATATAAACTGTGGCCTGCTATTTTCGCCGCTGCCTTACTAGTCAATTTCTTAAACGGCGCTTCTCTTCCGGCAGCAATCGGTATCGGAATAGGGAATACTTTAGAAGGTTTATCAGGCGCCTATCTTCTCAGAAAAATCACCAAATTTAATCATTCGCTGGAAAGG
>CAYNRM010000075.1:0-6619 GCA_964399555.1 uncultured Gammaproteobacteria bacterium
TAATATAAATTAACAGTGTGTAATAAGCTAAGCAAAACAGTTGATATTACTAAAACCCGATTCTTTAGATAAATAGAAACTAAAATCAAAAACGGGATTGCTGAGAATAAATAACGTTCGTGTACTCTGGTTGGCAAAAAGAAAAAAGCCAAAAATCCTAAAGTAGCCAATATGAAAACATCAATCGTCTTCTTTTTCCAAAATAAAACAAAAAAGTAAACCCAAAAAGCTGTCATCAGTAATAACCCCCAAACCCGATAAGATAAAAATCCTAAAGACACCCCGTCATCGATCCAAAATCCAAAAATCCCCCATAAGTTATAAGCGAACAGTGAATTTCCTTTATAATCCTGAGCCATTTGAACAAATAAGTTGAAGAATCCTAAAAACGGATCTGATGGGAAGAAAGGAACTGACAAAAAAATTATTGCCAGGAACCCAGGAAGTGATAACTTAACGGCATTATTAATAGAAAAATTCTTAAGTAACCAAAGTCCAAAAACTGGGGCAATTGCGATAGCTTGAGGTTTAACTAAAATCGATATCCCGAAAAAAAGCGAAGCAAGTAATAATTTTTTATGTGCTAAGTAGTAAGCTGATAAAAACAAGAACAAAGTCATGAATCCGTCATAAGCTCCCCAAATACTGGCATTAAAAATTAAAACCGGATTAAACAAACAAAACGCTAGTCCATAAAGCGCTAACCTCTTAGAAACTATTCTTTGCAACACTGAATAAATTAGGTAAGATAAAACCAAATCAGACAGTATCGAAGGAATCTTTAATACAAAATAAAAATACTGATCTGAAATAGAAAATAATTCTCTGATCGCCCCTAAAATATAAAACAGGTAAATCATCCCTGGCGTGTAATTTGTCCAGACATCTTTTGAGTAGAAGTTAGCAAGTCCTAAATCAAATGCTCTGACACTCCAAGCAAAAAAAGTATCAGTGTCAACATGGAACCCGGGGAATGACGCAAAAATCAACCGTATTAAAAATCCAGCCAATATTAAATAGTAGATTACTAAGTTCTTGTGTAAATTACTCGTGATCGTTTTTAAATACATCTATAAATATCCTCACTGCCAAAATCGGCAATATCAGACTTGAAATAATCATAACCCAAATTAACATCCAGTCGACATTCTTCCTCGCCAAAACATTTAACCATTCAGTGTAATTTAACGGAAAAATAAAGGTATGTAAAATAGTAGTTAAAATTATTAGAAATATATTTATTAGCCATCCGCGGGTCTGTAAAGTTTTTAATTTTAAAAGTGGTATCAAAAACAAAAACCAGGCCCAATACTGATTAGAAAAAACTTTTGAAAAAATCAGGAAAACTAACATATTCAAAATAATAAACTGGTAATCAATTCCATGAACCGTCTTCTTTTTTAGGAAGTAAAACAAATTCAAAACTCCCATCGGCAATATCCAAAAATAATTATAAAATTGAATTGACGGATAAACCTCGCCGCGGGCAATAGCATTAATCCCAAAGTCACTCTCCATATTGGGCAAAGGAATTCCTTTAACTATATTAATAATGTAGAATAAAGAAGCCCAAACACTCTCCGTCGCCACAGATTTCATATTATGAAAGTTATAACTCACGAGTGTCTCTTTAAAACCAATCTGAAGAACAATGGTGTAAATCAGGAAATAAGTGATCAGAGTTGATAGGAAAATTGACAATAAATAAACCGCATTGACTAATCGGTATTTTCTAAAGCTGACAAACAATAAATAAGGCAGGAAAAGAATTGGGAACACTTTTACTAAAACTCCTAATGGTAAAATCGCGACAGCAACTTCATGATGCCCTTTCTCCCAAAAGTAGAAAACCAAGGTTAAAAGAAATATAACTAACAGATCAAATCTGAAAAGTAAAATCGGCCCCAGAAAAATTAAAAGTGAAGAAAGCAAAATCACTCCATACGTTTTTCCCATTTTATGCATCAACAAAGCTGTCAGCATAATCAAAATAATGTTTGCAGTAAAAAGTCCCCATTTAAATGTTTCAAGTGAACTGTCAAACATAAACGACAATCCAACTAGAATAAAGAAAATTATTGCCCCTGGTTGGTATTCGTTATGTCCCAGATTGCTTAAGGATAAATGCTCCCAAAAATAGGTACTTCTGGCATGAAACACAAAAATATCAGGATATAAATGCATGTAAAAAGCTGGCTGCAGGCTTTGAAACAGGATGTAGATTATTGAAATAGAGAGTGAGAGAATTGCAGCAAGACGCATGAGCTTAATCATATAAATATGAAGACTAAATTACTAGTGATATTAGGATCAACCTCAACCGGCAAAACCGACCTCGGCCTACAACTCGCAAAAAAATACCAAGGTGAAATAGTCTCTGCCGATTCAAGGCAGGTCTATAAATATTTAGATATTGGGACAGGTAAATTACCTGCTAGTTTCGAAGAACTAGAAAGGGGAGACAGTTATTGGGAAATTGACGGAATAAAAATCTGGATGTATGACACTGTTAATCCAATGGAAAAATTTAATTTATATGAATATATAAAAAGATCCAATGAAGTAATTTATGAAATTGCCGGGCGCGGAAAGTTGCCAATCCTAGTCGGAGGTACAGGGTTATATATTAGATCTCTGCTTGAAGGGATTTCAAATTTCGGAATCGCCGAAAATTCTGATTTGAGAGAAGAGCTGGAAGAACTGAATACTGCTGAAATAAAAAAGAGAATTGACTCTGAAATTCTTAAAGATCTAAATAACTCGGACTTAAATAACAAACGCCGCCTGATTCGTCTGGTCGAAATTTCCAGAGGATCAAATGAGATGTCAGGTGAGTCTTTCGAAGGTCTGGAAAAAAAATATGATGTACTCAAAATTGGCTTGGCAACGGATAGAGATATCTTAAGAGGGAAAATAAGCCACCGTCTCATATCCCGTATAAACCAGGGAATGATTGATGAATCCAAGGACCTATTGGAGAAAGAAATACTAAGTTTCAAAAGAATGGAGGAGTTAGGTCTGGAATATCGCTATCTCGCAAAGTTTATCAAAGGAGAAATTAAGTCGATTGAAGAATTCCTAAATATACTTACCATCAAAATCGGCCAGTTCGCCAAGCGTCAGGAAACTTGGTTTAAAAAGGAAAAAGATGTGTCTTGGTTTGATGTTTCAGAAACAGGTTATCAAAACAAGGTAGTAAACGAGGTAACAGACTGGTACAATTAGCTTAGGTGAATAGCTACAAAATCGACATCTCTCATAAAACAATATTCTTCCTAACAGCCTTCCTGGCTCTACTAGCGGGACTCTTTTTGATCCGTGATGTAATCATACTTTTGTTTGTAGCCGTAATTTTTATGTCAGCCCTATCCCCAATAGTCACCCGACTAGAAAGATTAAGAATTCCTAAAGCTTTAGCTATCGCATTAATTTATGTGGTGATTATCTCAATCGTTGCAGCATTAGTAACGTTCGTAGTAACTCCTTTAACAGAACAAACAGCAACTCTAACAACTAACCTACCAAAGTATTTAATCACAATTATTCCTGAGACGGGGTTCATAGACAGATCAGTCCTCCAACAGGAATTTGGTAATTTTTCAAAAAATGCACTCGAGTTAAGTCTCGCCATTTTTAATAATTTCATTGCCTTCATCTCAATAGCAGTCTTAACCTTCTATCTGCTCTTAGAAAGAGAAAATCTAGATAAATTACTAGCTCAATTCTTCCTGCGAAAAGAAGATCGGATAAAACGTATTACCAAAAGAATAGAAGAAAAACTTGGTTCCTGGATGCGTGGTCAGATCGCTTTAACGTTGATTATTGGTACTACATCATATATCGGCCTCAGCCTTCTTGGAGTCCCGTACGCCTTACCTCTCGCCATTCTGGCTGGAATTATGGAAATAATCCCAGTTATCGGTCCAATTATTTCGGCGATTCCCGCTGTGCTAATTGCTTTTCTAATCTCGCCTTTCACCGCTGGAATGGTAGCCCTCTTTTACTTTGTGTTACAGCAACTAGAGAATCATCTAGTAGTTCCTCAAGTAATGAAAAAAGCTGTCGGGCTTAATCCATTGGTTGTAATTCTTGCTGTGGCGATTGGTGGCAGGCTTCTGGGAATCGCCGGAGCCTTACTCGCAGTTCCAATTACTGTGGTTATACAAATCATTACTGAAGATCTAATTACATCTGAAGAAGTCGCGGACGCCGAAAATAAAATTATTAACGGTTAGAATTTTCTATTTTTGTGCCTAGGAAAATAGTAAGCCAGATTCTGTTTAAGTGACATTTATCTATTGAGAGACTTGCGCCCCTCTATGCTCCTGATTTCGACTAAATGGCGAGCAGCCAAGTCGGTTCTAGGATTGCAGCGGGGAGGATTGCCCGTTTCATTCACTGACGCCTTTCGGCCGTGACTCGTTTCTGTTGCTCTAACTGGGCCTTACGGCCTCCGGCTTACACCGGACACCCTGCTCTGTGCTGTCTGGACTTTCCTCACCGGTCTTACGACCAGCGTAATCACCCATCTTCCTAGGCCTCCTAATTATACCTAAATATTCCCGAAAACTCCAAATTTAACGTAGACAGAATATGTTACTATTAGCTTCTAATATGAAAAATACTCAACTTATTACTCAAGATAAAAAGATTCTGGGAGGAAAACCAATTATTACCGGCACCCGAATGTCAGTTGAAGTAATTTTGGAATTTTTAGCTGGTGGGATGGAAATTAAAGAGATTTTGACAGAATATCCTTTCTTAAGCAGAAAACAGATAGAAGCTGCAATACAATATGCAGCTGAGAAAGTTGGAAAAGAAAAGCGAAACCCCAACACTGATGACTCCCCAAGCGTAGCAACTGCGCATGAAATTCATCGCTGATATAAATTTAACGCAGACAGTTATAAGAAATCTAAGGCGGGATGGTCACGATGTTTTGGATATTAAGAAACAGAACCCAACAATCTCTGATTCGGAATTAGTGAAACTCGCCCTAAGGCAGAATCGCATAATTTTAACCCATGACAAAGATTTTGAAAGTTTGGCTAACCCCAGATATGAGGCCGGCATAATAGCTATTAGACTTAAAATTCAGAATGCCCAATACCACTGGTTAAAGCTGAGCAAGGTGCTTTCAATTTACAACGAAGATGATCTAAGCAAATCATTAACAATAATTACAGAAAAATCGGTTGAATCAACCCCATATGATTAATGGTTGTGTTAGATACAAAAGGTTGGTATACAATAATTAATGCTCGTTAAAGCCATCGCTGGCGTTAATGTCGGATTCTCTCCTCAGCTGGTTTCAGTTGAAATCGACATCTCCTCTCACGGCCTTCCGTCGTTCGCCATAGTCGGACTGGCAGATAAAGCAATTGATGAAGCCAAAGACAGAGTCAGAACAGCCATAAGAAACAGCGGCTTTGATTTCCCTCCCAAAAAAATCACAGTCAACTTAGCTCCGGCTGATTTGCCTAAAGAAGGCCCTCATTTTGACTTACCAATTGCCTTAGGCATACTCGTTGCCTCAGGCCAAATCGACATCTCCCTGGATGACCTGATGATCCTCGGAGAACTCTCGCTAGACGGAAGTCTGCGTAGAACACATGGTGTTTTACCTCTAACAATTCTCGCAAAGAAAAAGAAACTCCAAAAAATTCTGGTGCCAATAGAAAACGGCTCAGAAGCAGCCATAGTTTCCGGAATCGAAGTCTACGCCCTAAAAAATCTACAGGAAGCCGTGCGATTCCTCTCAAATGAAATAGAAATAAAACCTCTCCCCAAAGTCGACTTTTCCAAATTCGAAGACGATGCAGTCTACGATTATGATTTTGCCCAAGTCCGTGGGCAAGAGCAAGCCAAACGGGCACTCGAAATTTCAGCCACCGGTTCCCACAACGTTCTATCAGTATGGACTGATCCATCTGCCCAAATAGAGCCAACTTTAGGGCTTCCTTTTAATATCTCAGGGGTATTGCCGATTTATATTACTCAAAATAAGATAATCTATCCAAGTAAGAGCTTATAAGGGAGTAAAATTGCGGTAACAAGAATGAATACCTTCAAAGCTAGATTAAGAGTCTCGCTAAGCGTGAGTTTGTGAAGAAAATCCATAGCTTTATTTAAATTCCAATATATCTTTGGCATATGATTATATCAACCTCTAAGTCTGACAACCAAAATTACTTTTGTGCAACTCCCCTATCATTACGTTTAAATATTCTAAATTCAGTTATGTTTATCTATAACGATTGATGTTTAGTCTATTTTGGACAAAAAAATAGCCCCCCAAACGGGGAGCCTTAGTTTTTTACTCAATTAGAATAAACTCAAAGCCCCCCCAAGCTTCTCATTCCTTGGTGCGGTAGCTGTGTGTGTTCTTCTACTCCGTAAATAATACTCTGATTAGTGCCGGATTGCAATTCTTTTTTATAATCATTACATTTTACTTAGCTGCTTTTAAAACAAAGTTTGTGAGTGGGATTTATGTTAAATCACAAAAATTGCAATATAACCTCAGCCGTAGTATTATAGGTCGTAAGTATAATAAAATGAAGAAAATCCTCAAAATTATAGGCATAACCACAGGAGTTATTGTTGTCTTATTTATCGG
>CAYNRM010000076.1:0-6495 GCA_964399555.1 uncultured Gammaproteobacteria bacterium
ATCCAATCCCTCCTCGCTCGCCCCGGATATTTAACTAAAGACCAAACAACCATCCTGCCCTGCATGGTCTTCTCTGCGCCGCGCCTGGGCATACCGTAGTCTTTTGACCCGGCGCAGCGGGGAGAACACTACATGAGGCGGAATTATATTTGCGTTTTCCCTACGTAGTAAAGTACTGTAATCAATAAACTTTTCTTTTTCCGAACCAATCTTTTCCAAGGTATTCAAACAGGGGCTTCAATGATTTTTTCATCTTTTCTAAAGTGGCTTTATCTTCTTTAGGAACTCCTACCGCCATTGGCCCATGGTGTAATAGTTTACTGTGTTCGTCTTTAGAAGTGTCACTTAATTCATATTTAGGTTCGGGAACTACAACAAAATACTCACCGTCATAAAAAATGCCTTGGAAAGATAATTTATTAGGCGGTTCAAAGTTAATTGAGAAAATAACATCAAAATTTGAATCAATAATCTCAAACCCGTAGTCGTCACTGTTCCAAGTAAACTGGCAGTTTTTATTTAATACAAATTCATTGTCCACAATTTTACCTGCTAGACACCCATCTATATCAAAAATTTCAGCGGATAATAACAAACGAGATTCCGCTATTTTATATTTAACTGAGCAATAATTTTTGAAAAAATCTGTAAGGCTGAGAAATAAGCATGCAGATTGATTGGGTTTTTCTAGCATTACAGGAAGCATAATAGGGTTATCAAAACCAAATAGGAATACCACTTCATTGTTTGAACCTATGCTTCCTTTTATATTTGGCATGATTATTCCTCGAATGTTCTTGTCTTGATCGCATTCCCAATAATCAGGCGGGTTCATAGTCTCTGATACCTTTTCTCTCAATGGAAAGAAAAAGTCGGTAAAAAAGCCACCTAATCCACCAAGAAAGATCATCACAGTTGCAACCCCTCCTACAACTGTTTTCCAGTTGATAAATCTCTTCCAATGGAGATTACAATAAAAAAATGTAGCTTGGTTTTTACACCTGCTTCCCGTTTTAGTTTTTGCTCTACAATAATGAATAATTGTATTGCTCAGTGCCTTAGATCGTTGCAAAATAGTTCGGATTAGTTTGGTGAGAGGAGAAATTTCGACTCGTGTGGTGTTTGTCTTTTGATTTGGCGCTCGTTACCCGATTCGCTTGGATGAACGTGAAAACCATACGCTTAAATTTTTGAAAAAATCAGTTAAATCTGGCGGTTCGCTTGTCATGGCCACTCACTTTAGTGGTGCCGGGTCAAAAGACACCGGCGCGGCGGGGAGAACACCACGCGAGGCGGAAAAAGTAATACCCCGCTTGCACGAGGCTAGCCCAAAAAACCAAGATTGGAGAACGCTGGCGCGACGCTTTAGCACATTTCTATTGTTCCAGACAGCAATGCGCTAAAGCGTCGCACCAGCGTTCTTTGGGCTTGGAATTTATGGTGAAACCCAAGCACGGCGGCAGTTGGAGCGATATCGGAGGGTGTATCTCTATTAGTTCGCTGGTATGGTTACATTCAACTGATGTCCCCCTGCCCATGGCTCCAGTTTGAATGCAAGAGTCTTTTGTTGCCTAGCTGCTTCAACCGGATCGCCGCCAATGATTTGATCATAGGTTATGCCATCCACAAATGAATTTTTATAACCTTGAGCGATTAATGCTAAAACGATCTTAGTAGCGTAATCATAGCTTTCGCCCTCTTGGCTTCTTCTATAAATATGTATTGGTGTGTTCTTATCGGGCGCGTGTTTTATTATTTCTTTAATCAGGTCACCCGATACCTCTCTTGGTTTTGGGCCATTAATCTGAGTGTTGTAATCTCCGATTTGAGTCGGGCCATTGAATGTCGGATTATTTATTTCAATCTTCCGCTCGGCTTGATCCCTGTGACCTTTTACTGATTGCGCATGATTTTGGGGTTTAGTAGGGTGGATAATACTTGATGGCGAATAAGTAAAGATGCATTCCCCAAGGCTATAAATGCGGTTTTTGTGGTTAGGTAATGAAAATGTCTCGGAGAGCCGCTCACCGTTTTTAAGATCGACAGCGATCCGGATGATGTTGTTTTCTGGGATAGACACCCCCTTGAGTACGAAGATGTCCCCATCTGGTGTCACGGGTTGGACGAGTGGATCGTCTTTAATGTACACCCGAGCAATTTCTCCATTATATACCGGTAGGCTGTTGATTAAGACCCTGCCTGCAAGGGTTGCATAAGAAGAAGGATCAATTACTTTTGATGGTGTACCGGAGGTTGGTGTAACATCATGTTCATAAGAAATTCCATCTTTTGAGGCGGTCATTTTCCCTCCCTTACTGTAAACAGCGTAAACAACAGCCAGAACAATGAGAAGAGACAAGACGGTGATGGCGATTCGGAATTTATTCATAAACGGTGCAGGTGTTGCCGCCGCGCTTGGTGTTTCACCAAGTGCACAGCGGAGTGGGTGATTTAGCCAGGTTTCCCTCTTATGGTTGTGCTTGGTGAAAACACCAGTCACGGCGGGAAATTAGTAACTGCAAACTAAAGTCCAGCCGGGGCTTCCCGCCGTGCCTGGGGAATTTATTTTTAGCCCCTTGCAGAATAATGAGCTGTCCTTTCCCTCAATGCTAAGTGATATTTATAGAGCATTGGGAAAGTGTATTTGATGACACCTCTTGAGTGATGTTCTTCCTTAATAATCCCATTTACTACCAAAAGTTCAGTAATCGCTTCGACCGATTTGCTTTCGATTTTGTCTTGATATTCAGCAATGATTGCCATCAAAAGACTGACAAAATCCTCCTGGTTGAATTCCTGATACCGATATTTCGTGTGTTTAAAAATGAAATCAAAAACTAATTTAAGGTCTGCATTTCCTTCCTCTTTGGCTAGTTCTTCAAAGTGTCTGTCAGAAGCCCTCAGCCTTACTTCTCGATCTGTATAATAATTTTGATCAAGTGCAGGCTTTCCTCTTTTATTTTTTCCGTGATCATTAACGGCTTTTTCGACCGCAAACCTCAACCAATCCACGAACGGTCTTAAACTTAAAGTGTCGTCAGCATTTTTTAAGTTATTGTATATCCAATCATAGCTTTCTCCAAAATTGGGCTGATTATTTCTGCCAGCATATTTTCCAAAAAAAGTTTGAACGCAAGGCTTTAATAGACCTGCTTCAAGTGGAATTTGTTCTTGACTTTTCTTTCTTATTTGCTTTAGAACTGCGCTAGGAGTATCATTATATAAGGACATTAGTTGCAAAAATTCTTCTCGTGAAGTGGAGAATAACAATTTAAAAAAATAAGCAAACAGTTCTTCTTGACTCCATTCTATATCGATAGCCTTATTTGCTAGATCATTGATGTTTGTTACATTTCCTATCCTACGGAATAGATCTCGCCTTATGAATATTTTGGGATGAATTCTAGAATACGGTGCCCTTTTCCAAAAATTGATAAGTGGTGCAATTCGTTGGGACCATTTATTAGGCTTCACTATTTCATCCAATTGATCAAAGATGACAATCAAATTCCTTTCATTTCCTATTTCTTTTAAAAAGCTGTCCAATGCATATAAATCTTGTTCGATAGCGATGATCTTATCATCATCTTGGATGGTGTTTCTAAAAAAGGTAGCAGTAGTTTCATCATTCCGGATAGGTAGAATAGCAGCAAGGGTACTTTTATACCCGAGGCGGTTTTCAGCCTCAAGCATAATTGCATTCCAAACATACAAGATCCAGAATCGGTGATAGAACTTGTCGGTGCCAAAAGAACCTTCTTGCCCAGTTAAAAGTTCGGTATCAATGAATTTATTATCCTGACTATCAATAAGGTGCATAAACTCATAGTTTATGCCAATTTTATTTGCTCTCTTTTGAAGCTCCTGGACAATGCTTGAATACTTGAGGGCTCTGTAAAGATAACTTTTCCCTGTCCCTTTATTTCCGATGATTAGTATCTTATCAAAATTAAAAATATCTTCCATGCACTTTCGAAAAAAGAATCTATTTTGATTGAATTCATCTTCCATGTCTATGTTTTCAGCATATAGATTGGGGATACTGGAATATAATTTTTTCAACAATTCAGATTTGACCTCAAATATGGGATCTGCTTCAACCCCTTCTAAATCCAGAGAAGGGTTAGTTGCTTCCTCTGAGGATGGAAGATATCTTTGGTCGCCTTCCGCAAGAACGAGGGTGTCAATAGCTAAGTCATATATTTTGTCAAACAAATCGTTATAGTCAGGAAAGGTGCGCTGATGAACCAGTTCGATAAAGTCCAGTTTGTCCTCAGACCTTGTACCAAGCATTGCAAGTGTATCGTTTCGCCGTACAATGAAAGTAGGTATTTCAAGTACTTCGTCTTCAGGGGAAAATCGTTTTGTGATTTGTTTTACTTGTTCTTGAAAATCGTTAAACCATGCTCGTCGATTAGCTTCTGGAACTATGGAGTTTACAACTAATCCACTACCATTTTTCATTTGGGCAATAAGGCTAAGAAATTGATAAAGCCCGGGATAACTTTGTACGTTGTTGCCAAAAAAACCAACTACTAATTTAGAAAGTCCAAAAGCTGTGATACCAAAAATATCATTGAATCCGGTACGCGAATCAATGAGGATAATATCTGGATTTAGTTCTACATGAATATCATTCACCAAGCCTCGGAACTGGTTAATAATGTACTGTGGGCTTGAAATGTCGAGTCTTGCTAATCCCTCTAAATAATGGTTAAGGCTGTTCCCTAGGAAGTCCTCATCTATGTGTTCAGTGTCAAGATTGCCTGCAGGCATTACATAAATCTCTCCTTCTCTTGCATACTCCTTAGAGACCTCCCATACAAACTTTCTCACTTCAATGTCCATGCCAAAAGCCTTATCGGTTAGGTACTCTATCACTCCGTTCCGTTGGTTCGCAGCGTACGGAATCTCTAAAAAATAATTAGTAAAACCGGGGGCCTCGAAATCACAGTCAATTATAACTGTACGAAGGGGCTTTTTCTCCATCCCATTTTCAAGACGGATTGCAGCGCAGTAGGTAGCGAAAGCAGCAAGGGTAGTTGAACGCCCCATGCCACCTTTATAACTATAAAAAGTGACAATAGGACATGGAGGCACATAATCATTGCCAACCGATACATTGAGCATATGCCCTAATCGTTTCCGACTATCTCGAAAGTTAATTGTTCCTTTTTCAACAAATAGACCAGTAAGATAGTCATCTGATGCAACCTCGTCTGGTGTCAAAATCTCAAACTCAAACCCCAAAGGATACTTCTTATCAGAGACAAAATCTTCAGTGTTGAACTTGGCGGCCTCTTCAGTAAGGACTCGAATAATGGCCACCTCGCTTGTTCGAAGGGTAATGTTGTAATCCAAAATTTGCCCAGACTCGACGAGGCCGGACAATTCGGTTTTCAGTTCGCTTATTTTTTTGAAAAAACTAATCATATCGTTTAGATTCAGCGATTTGCAAGTTTGGAATGGATTTGGGAGACAACAGTAAGATATTCTGTCAGGGTAGTTTTGTCAATACTAAAAGAGGTATTTGAGTAATACCTCTGATCTGGAGCCCAATCATTAAACATCTGTTTGATTTCACTTTTTGGTTGTTGCTTAATAATAGGGATGTCTGATGGCAAGTATTTGTCATACCTCTCAACCAAAGCTACCAATTCGGCAAACTTATGAGTTTTTAAGTCTTTGAAAATCTTGTCACAGTTATCTTGATTGAGATTTTCTACGTCTTTGCATCTGTCGTAATGAATACTTTGAAAAAAAGTGTACTTTAAGATGCACTCAATCACATACCCACTTAAATAATAAACATTGAGCATTAAACATTTTTGATACTCATGTCGAGCGTGCGCGATTTTCGGAGAATCTTCAGGGAGTGAATTTAAGTTATGAACCAAATGGAGACAGGTATCCAAGTGACGTTTTGCAGACTTTTTAAATTCGGTGTATTTCATAAAGTTTTACCTGCTCTTTAGTAGTAAAATTAAAAACGACAGATTGAGCACCCTGATAAATTTAAATGAAGGGCAAACTTTAAATTTAAGTTTTGGATTCAATTGGAAGACCTTGCAAACCATTTGATAAATTTCTGATTCGTTGTGCCTGGGTCTTGGCGGATTAAAGCCAAGGAATGCTAGAATTTGACTTTGTAAAGTTAGAACTTCCATACGCCAAGGCTACGGCAAGTAAAAAAAACGGTCACCAGCAGCAGCCAGCCGGAAGAAACTAAGTGTGGGAAAAGCGTTTCAAGTAGAGGGAACCGTCTTCACCAAATCCGCAAGCCTTTGCAAGCAGAATGGGTTCAACGTGTATACATGTAAAATTCCAACTGTTTAAATTGCCACCCCCGGCAACCGTTATTTTTAGTGTTAAGTGATAAGTGGTAAGTGGTGCGCGTGTACCACTTATCACTTAACATTTACCACTTTTATGCTGAACACGCTTCGCAGTCCGGATTATCCAAACTGCAAATCTTGCCAGAAACTTCCTGAATAT
>CAYNRM010000077.1:0-6479 GCA_964399555.1 uncultured Gammaproteobacteria bacterium
CTGAAATCTGATGAAGCAAAAGACCTAATCAAACAAGGCTCGCTGGAAGCTCTGAAATCTGATGAAGCAAAAGACCTAATCAAACAAGGCTCGCTGGAAGCTCTGAGATCTGAAGAAGCGCGGGATTCGATAGTGAGTGCTTTAGATTCCGCAAACGGCCAAAAAGTTTTGAAAAAAGCATTTATAAAAGCCTTTAAGTCCGAAGAGGGTGCAGATGTTTTTAGTGACCATTTCAGGGATGCATTTCATGAAGTTGTGGCACCTATATTTGAAGAGCACGACAACCGCCTCAAGAAATTAGAAGTAAAATGTGTTAGAATATAAATTATGGACATGACCTTAATCATCATCGGCATAATAATTTTAGTAATAGGTGGCTGGCTCCTAATGAGCTACAACTCTCTCGTTACTTTAAGAAACAGAGTTCGCGAAGCTTGGAGTCAAATTGACGTTCAACTTAAAAGACGCGCTTCCTTAATCCCTAATTTAGTTGAAACTGTAAAAGGCTACGCCAAACACGAAAAAGAAGTTTTCGAGAATGTAACAAAAGCCCGCAGCGCCATGATGGGTGCTAAAGATCCTCACGAAGCAGCTGCTGCAAACGATATGTTAACCGGAGCCTTAAAATCCCTTTTCGCCGTAGCAGAAGCCTATCCAAACTTAAGAGCTTCAGAAAACTTCAAAGGCCTACAGGACGAAATCTCAGACACCGAAACCAAAGTCGCAGCCTCAAGGCAGTTCTATAACACCAACGTCCTAGACCTAAACAACACCATCGAGATGTTCCCGACAGCCCTAATCGCCGGCATGTTCGGTTTTAAACAGGAAGAATTCTTCAAAGCCACCGAAGAAGAGAAAAAAGACATCCAGGTAAAATTCTCCTAAACCGCGCGTCATTGCGAGGAAGAATGACGAAGCACTCTCACACCACATGTTTGTTATTAACAAAATCACAGTCAAAGACTCACAGAATATGGGTCGTGGTGTTTTCGCTACTGACGAAATAAAAAAAGGTGAAGTCCTCGAAGTAGCTCCAATCCTCATTTTGCAATTCACCGATTTCGTTGACACCAAATGGAATCTCCTTTTTGAATATTATTTCTGGATGGATGACGAAGTCGTTTTAGCCTTAGGTTACGGCTCCATGTACAACCACTCCCCGCAGGCCAATGCCAAGTATGAAATTAACATCCCCAAAAAATCCATTACTTTTACTGCTATAAAACCAATAACAAAGGATGAAGAAATATTCTTTAACTACAAAGGGTCAAGCACAACCAAAGCCCCACTCTGGTTCGAAAGAAAACCTGCCATAGACTCCTCGCAATAACATTCGTTTTTTGCTAAAATAGCTTCATATGGCAACTGTCAACACCGCCTGGGATCACGTCTCCTCTAATATCTTTAAAACATACTTAATCATGTTTTTCTTTTCCCTTTTCGCACTTGGAGTAATTTATATATTTGCTCAATTTCTGGGCTTCGGAGATATGGGTTGGATGAGTATAGTCGGCTTCTCCTTTATCTTTATTGGCATATCCAATTTCATATCCTGGTTCTGGTCAGATAAAATCGTTCTCTCCATCTCCGGCGCTAAACCAGTCAGCCTCGAGTCAAATCGGGAACTCTACCGAACTGTCGAAAACCTGGCAATTGCTGGCGGCCTGCCACTCCCAAGAATCTACATTATCGACGACACCGCCCCTAACGCCTTCGCCACCGGCCGCGACCCTAAGCACGGCGTAATCTGTTTCACTACCGGCATTCTCTCTAAATTAACTAAACAGGAGCTCGAGGGGGTAACTGCTCACGAGCTATCTCACATCGGCAACCGCGATACGCTAATGATGAGTGTAGTCTCTGTCCTGGTCGGCACCATCGCTTTAATGGCTGATTGGTTCATGAGAAGCATGTGGTTCGGCGGTGGGGATCGTAACAACAAATCCGGTGTTATGATGATCTTTGCGATAGTTGCTGCAATTTTAGCACCAATCATAGCTTCACTAATCCAAATGGCAGTCTCCAGACGTCGTGAATTCTTAGCAGATGCCTCCGGTGTATTACTAACGAGAAACCCTAACTCTCTTGCCACAGCACTACAAAAAATCTCCGGCGATAAAGAAGCTCTAGAAGCCGCCAATAGGGGAACGGCTCATCTATATATTGTAAATCCGCTAAAAGGCAGTCAGGTTCTAGACGGCTTCGGTAAATTATTCTCAACCCACCCGCCGATTGCAGATCGCATTAAAGCCCTAAACGAAATGGAAGGCAAATTCTAATCGGTGGATCGCATTCTGCTGATAAATTTATTAACGACGCTTACTATACTCCTTGAAATATTTTGGATAATTTCTGACCCCCGCCCTAAAAAAGAGCGTTTTAATTCTTATTTCCAACCGAAAATTTTCCTATACGCTTCCTTCTCCACATTCTTTTTTACCCTAAACTACCTGTCAGGTAGATACTTTCCACTGCCAGAGTCAGGTTTTGACCCTGTTCTTGTTCTAGTCGGATTAGTAAGTTTCATAGGCGGACTGATCCTGGCAATCTGGGCCAAGGTAACCATGGGAAAAGTTTGGGGTATGCCAGCAGAACATCATCTTGATAGGCAAAATAAAATCATAAAGACCGGGCCTTTCAAACACACCCGAAACCCGATTTATTTAGGTTTATTAATGGTCTTAATCGGCTATGGCCTGGCTCTGCAAAGCTATTTCACATTTCTATCTTTAATAGCCATCTATTATTTTTGGAAATCAACTCAAAAAGAGGAAATCATCCTGGAAAAACATTTTAAAGAGGAATACAAAAAGTACAAAAAAGAAGTCCCAAGATTTTTTTAAAAATTCATTTCATTTTAAATAACACAATCATCGACCCCGAAAGAGCAACTAGGTTTAAAAGACTGGAAATCTTCGATCCGTTCATAATTCCATCAAGCAAAATAAGCGCCGACCCCAAAACATAAAGCAAGACAAATTGCTTATTAAGCTTAACCTCCTTTTTCCCCATATCAAAAACCTGAACAAACCAGGAAGCCCCTATAAACAATAACCCCAGTTCCGTAATTCCAATCATCACCTATACTGTACCACTCCCTTAACAATTGCTGTCAAGTCCGGTATAATCTGAGCCATGCGTCTAACTACAGACCAGGTTCAAAAAGTAGCGAAACTAGGAAGTCTTACCTTAACCATTGATGAGGAACAAAAATTCTCCGAACAGTTATCCAAAATTTTAGGATACATTGAAGAATTAAATGCCGTGAATACAGATTCAGTAGAACCCACGTTTAATGTCACAGATAATGTAAACGTTCTCCGCGAAGATATCGACAGGCCGGGCTTATCGCAAGAAGAAGCTCTTCTGAGCGCCTCCGTCAAAAAAGATAACTTCTTCGTCAGCAAAGGAGTCTTCAAGAATGAGTGATCCCACAGGCCTTACCCTAATCCAGACATTAAAAGCGTTAGAAGCAAAAGACTTCTCTTTAGAAGAATTAAATAAAGCCTACCTGGAAAGAATTAAAAAGTATAACCCGGATTTAAATGTTTACCTGGATATAAACGAAGAGTCGGGGGGAATTCCAGCTGCGATTAAAAGCTTAATTTCAACAAAAGGTATCAGAACAAATGCTGCATCCAAAATCATCGAAAATTATAAACCCCCATTTAACGCCACTGTTATCGACAATCTGTTCGGTCAAAACGTTTCAGTAATCGGCAAAACCAACCAGGACGAATTTGCCATGGGTTCATCAGGCGAAAACTCCGCCTTCGGTCCTACCAAAAACCCCTGGGATCCATCAAAAATTCCGGGAGGTTCTTCCTCAGGTTCAGCAGTTGCAGTAGCAGCAGATCTGGCTGTTTTCTCTCTTGGCACGGACACCGGCGGCTCAATCCGCCAGCCAGCATCACTTTCAGGAGTAGTAGGCCTAAAACCAAGCTACGGGAGAGTCTCCAGATACGGCGCAATAGCGATGGCTTCATCCCTGGACCAAATAGGCCCTTTCACAAAATCCGTCGCCGATGCCAGATTAGTCTTAGAATGGATTAGTGGGGGAGATAAATATGATTCAAACGCAACAAAAGAAAAATTCGCACCTGTCGTTGTAAGTGAAGCGCGGCAATCGCTCAAAGGTATAAAAATTGGAATCCCGAAAGAATACTTCGGCGAAGGTCTAGATTCTGGAGTTAAGAAAACCGTCGAAGACGCTATCGATAAGTTGAAAGAACTGGGAGCAGAAACCGTAGAAGTAGAACTCCCCAGTACGAAACACGCAATTGCCGTTTACTACATTCTGATGGCCTCAGAAGTCTCATCAAACCTGGGCAGATTTGATGGTTTAAGATTTGGCGGCCCTAGAGATTTGTTCGGCCCCGAACCAAAAAGAAGAATTATGTTAGGAACTTTCGCCCTTTCCTCCGGCTATTTCGACGACTACTTCATCAAAGCCGCCAAAGTAAGAACTCTAATAAAAAGAGATTTCGAAAAAGCCTTCGAAAAATGCGACGTTATAGTCGGTCCCGTTTCCCCAACAGTCGCCTGGAACATCGGTGAAAAAATCGACGACCCTCTAAAAATGTACCTTTCCGACATCTACACCGTCCCCGCATCCCTCGCCGGAATCCCCGGCCTCTCAATTCCCTGCGGCTTCTCCAAAAACCTTCCTGTAGGTCTGCAAATTCTCGGTAAATACATGGACGAAGAAACAATACTAAATGTCGGGGAAATATATGAAAATGCAACTGATTGGAAAAAGGAGAAGCCGAAGCTTGCGGATGGCGTATAGCAGATGGCAGATTGTAAAAATGTTTAGATTTGAAAAATTAGAAGTTTGGAAAGAATCACTTACATACGCGAAGCATGTCTATGAAATTTGTAAAGAATTTCCAAGAGATGAATTATTTGGTTTGACCTCTCAAATAAAAAGAGCGGTTCTGTCGATTTCCAGTAATATTGCTGAGGGATCAGGTAGTTCAAGTAAAAAAGATTTTGCTCACTATCTGGATAAAGCAATTAAGTCGGTATTTGAAACAGTTTCTCAATTATTTTTTGCCAAAGAACTAAAATTCATAGAAATAAAAAGTTTTAATGATTTGTATAATGAAGCTGAACTTCTGGTTAAAAAAATCCAAAGCCTCAGAGGATCATTAATAGACCATACGCCATCTACCATAAGCCATAAGCAATGATATGAAATATAACTCAGTAATCGGACTTGAAGTCCATGTTGAATTAAATACTAAATCCAAGATGTTCTGTGCGTGTAGTGCAGAATACTTTGGCAAAGCCCCGAACACTCATACCTGTCCAATTTGCCTCGGTCTACCAGGAGCCCTACCTAAAATTAATGAAGAAGCTATAAAAAAATGCATACAAATTGGACTCGCGTTAAATTGTTCAATCTCTGAGCATTCTCTTTTTGAAAGAAAAAACTATTTCTACCCTGATTTAGCAAAGGGCTTCCAGACTTCGCAGTTAAGATGGCCCCTCTGCGTTGGAGGCTGGATAGAAGTTAAGTCTGATTCAGGCGAAAAATCCAGGATTCGCATCAACCGTGTCCATCAGGAAGAAGATACCGGAAAATTGACTCACACCGGAAACGAGACTTTAATCGATTACAACCGCTCCAGCGTTCCACTAACTGAAATAGTTACTGAACCTGATTTCACCGATTCCTCCCAAATCAGAGATTACGCCAAACAACTTCAACAAATCTTCCGTTATATCGGAGTTTCAAATGCTGATATGGAAAAAGGCGATATGAGGCTGGAAGCGAACATCTCAGTCCGCCCTGAAGGCCAAACCGAACTCCCTCCTTACCGCGTCGAACTAAAAAACATCAACTCCTTCCGCTTCATGGTGGCCGCAGTCGAATATGAAATCGCGCGCCAAATCAAAGCTCTTGAGAATGGCGAAAAGCTAACTCAGGAAACCCGCGGCTGGGACCAAGATAAAAAACAAACCTTCCTCCAAAGAAGCAAAGAAGAAGCCAACGACTATCGGTATTTCCCGGAGCCTGATTTACCTAAGTTAAGCCTTCAGTCATCAGCTATCAGCGTTCAGCAATTGCAAAAAGATATGCCGGAGCTGCCTATGAAAAAGATTGAACGGTATATAAAAGATTATGAAATCTCCGAAACCACAGCTGACACCATAGTCGGAGACCAGGCACTATCACTACTCTTTGACGGAACCATTAAACTCGGCCAAGCAGAAAACGTCACAGCAAAAGAAGTAGCCAACTATCTGGCTAATCAAAAACTAGACCCATTAAAAATCTCACCCGACGAAATAATAGAAGCCATCAAAGAAAAAAAATCAGGCCGGATCGATGATGAAGAAAGCCTGATAAAAGTTGCAAGTGAAGTCATAAAAGAAAACGAATCGTCAGTAAACGCCTACAAAGGAGGCAAAGAAACCGCCATAATGGCGTTAGTAGGAGGAGTTATGCGCAAAACCCAAGGCAAAGCTGATGC